>JAGOEY010000015.1 GCA_017997515.1 Burkholderiaceae bacterium
GCAATGAATTGGGCAAGTTGGGCTGCAGAGCCCGCGACTGGTTCAATCGCATCGTTGGCAAACCGGGCGCGCACTTCGGGCAGTGTGACTGCGCGTGCCACGGCTGCATTGAGCTTTTCCAGCACGGGGGCGGGTGTGCCGCGTGGCGCAACGAGTCCAAAATAGTTGAGTACATCGAAATTGGCAAAACCAGATTCGGCCATGCTGGGTACATCGGGCAGAGCGCTGGAGCGGCGTTCACTGGTCACCGCCAGGGCCTTGATGCGGCCGTCCTTGATGAAGGGTGCCAAGGCCGGCACAGTGCCAGTCACGGCATGGATCTGGCCACCAACCATGTCCATGGTGGCTGGGGCAATACCGCGGTAAGGGATATGGGTGATGTAGCTCTGCGTGCGGGCTTTGAGCATTTCAAGCACCAGGTGGTTGATGCCTCCCGCGCCTGCCGATCCGTAATTAAGGTAGCCCGGCTTGGCGCGGGCCAGCGCCACCAGCTCTTGCATGGTGTTGACGGGCAAATCCTTGTTCACTGCCCAAACCAGGGGGCCGCTGGCAATCATGCTGATGGGTGCAAAGTGGCCCACCGGGTCGTATCCGGCCGCAGGCAGTGCGGCTGGCACGGTGGTGAAGGGGGCCGCAATCAGCAGCAGTGTGTAGCCATCGGCAGCACTTTGGGCCACATGCTGTGAGCCGATGGCACCGGACGCTCCGGCACGGTTCTCCACCACCACCGACTGGCCCAGGATGTCGCCCAGCTTCTGGGCCATCAGGCGTCCCACGGCGTCGGTACCCGCGCCCGCTGCAAATGGCACCACGATACGGATGGGACGGTCCGGCCAGCCCTGTGCATGTGTGCTGAAGGGCAGGCTGCCCGCAGCGAGGCTGGCAGATGCGTAAACAAAGGCCTTGCGGCGGTTGATGGGGAGGCTCATATCAGCATTCCATTGCGTGCAAATGGGGTGTTATGCCAGGGGAAGATTGCAGGATTGTGTCAGGCCCTGCGCGCGACCAACACCTTCAATCGGATGGTGGCGACATCCCAGCCCTTGCTGCGCAGGTGCGCCTGCAAGGCGGGTAACAGTTGGCGTACCTTGGCCGCTGCAGCATTGCCCTCCACCAGAAGGCACCAGGATGAGCCTTCAATCGGGCCCGCCTGTAATGCCGGACGCAATGCAGGTGGGATCAGGGGTTCAAGTGCCTTGAGCCGGTCACGGGAGTCCCCCGTCAGCTCCGACAACCTTGCCAGTGTGGGGGATTCCTGTGTGGCCTGCATCAGGGTCACGGACTGGTGGCGGCGCAGCATGGGGTGTTTGTGGTGTGTGTGAAGGGGCCGGTGCCCCGGATTATCGAGGAAGTGGCGGTATGAGGGCACGGGCTGCATGGTCTCTGCCGCAGATACATCCATGCACATGGGTAAAATGCCCGGTCTGGTTGGCGCGGAAGCCGTTTGCAGCACTTGCAACACGACGCGTTGGCCCCATTTGCGTATCTACCTTACCTGAAGGGTTTCGGCTGCCTCCTGATTGCCATTCGTGCGAATGGCGGGGCGGCCTTGTATCCATGGCGACCAATATCCTCACCAAAATTTTCGGCAGCCGCAATGACCGGCTCATCAAGCAATTCCGCAAAACCGTTGAACGCATCAATGCGCTGGAGCCAGCCTTTGAAAAGTTGGACGATGCGGCGTTGAAGGCCAAGACGCAGGAGTTCAAGGACCGTATTGCGGGCGGGGAATCGCTGGATGCGTTGCTGCCCGAGGCGTTTGCCGTGGTGCGCGAAGGCTCCAAGCGTGTCATGAAGATGCGCCATTTCGATGTGCAGTTGTTGGGCGGCATGTCGCTGCACAACGGCAAGATTTCTGAAATGCGCACGGGTGAAGGCAAGACGCTGACCGCAACCTTGCCTGTGTACCTCAACGCTTTGACGGGCAAGGGTGTTCACGTTGTGACCGTGAACGACTACCTGGCCAACCGTGATGCGCAGTGGATGGGCCGTCTGTACAACTTCCTGGGGCTGACGGTGGGTATCAACCTGCCCAACATGTCGCGCGAAGAAAAGCAGGCCGCGTACCGCTCGGACATCACCTACGGTACCAACAACGAATACGGCTTCGATTACCTGCGTGACAACATGGTGTACGAGGTGCAGGACCGTGTGCAGAACGGCCTGAACTACGCCATCGTGGACGAGGTGGACTCGATCCTGATCGACGAGGCCCGCACGCCGCTGATCATCAGTGGCCAGGCCGAAGACCACACGGCGACCTACATCGCCATGAACAAAGTGGTGCCCCTGATGACGCGCCAGGAAGGTGAAGCCGACACCCGCACGGGTGAGGGTGTGACCAAGCCCGGTGACTTCACGGTGGACGAAAAAACCCACCAGGTGTTCCTGACCGAACAAGGGCATGAAAGCGCAGAGCGCATTCTCTCGGCACACGGCTTGCTGGCCGAGGGTGCATCGTTGTACGACCCGTCGAACATCTCGCTGATGCACCACCTGTATGCAGCGCTGCGGGCCAATAACCTGTACCACCGCGACCAGCACTACGTGGTGCAGGACGGCGAAATTGTCATCGTGGACGAATTCACCGGCCGCCTGATGTCGGGCCGCCGCTGGAGTGAAGGTTTGCACCAGGCCGTTGAAGCCAAGGAAGGTGTGCAGATCCAGGCTGAGAACCAAACCCTGGCATCCATCACGTTCCAGAACTACTTCCGGCTGTACAACAAGCTGTGCGGCATGACCGGAACAGCCGACACCGAAGCCTACGAATTCCAGGAAATCTACGGCCTGGAAACCGTTGTGATCCCGCCGAACCGTCCCAGCAAACGCGAAGACCAGCTTGACCGTGTGTACAAGACAACACGCGAAAAGTACGAGGCCGCGATCAAGGACATCCGTGAATGTTACGAGCGGGGCCAGCCGGTGCTGGTGGGTACATCGTCCATTGAAAACTCTGAAATCATCGATGAGTTGCTGACCCGCGAAAACCTGCCTCACCAGGTGCTGAACGCGAAACAGCACGCCCGTGAAGCGGACATCATTGCCCAGGCCGGCCGGCCCAAGATGATCACCATTGCCACCAACATGGCTGGCCGGGGAACCGACATTGTGCTGGGGGGCAACATTGAGAAATCGATCGAGGCCGTACACAACAATCCAGCACTCGACGCCGCAGCCCAGGACGCTGAAATCGCGCGCCTGCGCGCCGAATGGAAGGTGGAGCACGACCTCGTCGCCTCGCTGGGTGGCCTGCGCATCATCGCCACGGAGCGCCACGAATCGCGCCGTATCGACAACCAGCTGCGTGGCCGTTCGGGCCGCCAGGGTGACCCCGGCTCGTCGCGTTTCTACCTGGGTCTGGACGACTCGCTGATGCGCATTTTTGCGGGTGACCGCGTCAAGTCCATCATGGACCGCCTCAAGATGCCCGACGGCGAAGCCATTGAGGCGGGCATCGTCACACGCAGCATTGAGTCTGCCCAGCGCAAGGTCGAAGCCCGCAACTTTGACGTGCGCAAGCAACTGCTGGAATACGACGACGTGTCCAACGACCAGCGCAAGGTAATCTACCAGCAGCGCAACGACATTCTGGATGCGGCGGATTTGTCTGCCCAGATCACCAGCCTGCGTGAAGGTTGTTTCAATGACCTGGCGCGCCGTTATGTGCCAGTGGAGACGGTGGAAGAGCAGTGGGAAATTGCAGCCCTGGAAAAAGTGCTTGCAGACGAATGGCATGTGGAACTGCCCTTGGCCAAAACCATTGAGGCTTCGGACGCCATCACCGACGAAGAAATCGCCGAAAAAGTCGTGCATGCGGCCAACGAGGCCTATGCCGAAAAGGTGCGCCTGGTGGGTGGCGAAAACTTCACCCAGTTCGAACGTATGGTATTGCTGCAGAGCATCGACTCCCATTGGCGTGAACACCTGAGTGCGCTGGACTACCTGCGCCAAGGCATTCACCTGCGGGGTTATGCGCAGAAGCAACCCAAGCAGGAATACAAGCGTGAAGCGTTTGAGCTGTTTGGCCAGCTGCTGGACCAGGTCAAGGACGAGGTGACCCGTTCGCTGATGACGGTGCGTGTGCAGTCTGCCGACCAGGCCGGCGAAGCAGCCCAGGCCATGGAGCAACGCGCCGAAAGTATTGCCAACGTCACCTACACAGCCCCTACCGAAACGGGTGAAGCCGAAACCCGGCCAGGCCAGATCGGTGCGGTGGCAGGTGCCGCCGCCACTGCCGCAGGTGCCAATGCGTTTGCAGGCATGCGTATTGGCCGCAACGACCCCTGCCCATGCGGCAGTGGCAAGAAGTTCAAGAGTTGCCACGGAAGCCTGGCCTGACCATGCCATTCGGCGGATCGAAATGAAGAAACGGGCTGCGGCCCGTTTCTGCTTTTCTGCCATTTGTTTTCTGGATAATTGCCCGATATTTTTGAAAGCTGCCCATGCCTGTTCATCTCTCTCCCCCGCAAGCTGCTGACATCCATGCTGTACCTGGTGTGCGTATTGGTGTGGCCGAGGCGGGCATCCGCAAGGTCGGTCGCAAGGACCTGACCGTGTTTCTGCTGGACGAAGGCACCGCGGTGGCCGGGGTGTTCACGCAGAACCGTTTTTGCGCTGCTCCGGTGCAAGTCAGTCGTGAACATTTGGCCAGTGGCCAAGACGTGCGTGCCATTGTGGTCAACACCGGTAACGCGAATGCGGGCACGGGGCACGATGGCCTGGTGCGCGCCCGCACCACCTGTGTGGCCGCGGCACGTTTGCTGGACCTGGCACCGGAGCAGGTGCTGCCGTTTTCCACCGGTGTGATCATGGAGCCGCTGCCGGTCGAGCGCATCGAAGCGGGCCTGCCGGCAGCCATCGAGGATGCGTCCGAGGGCCACTGGATCCGTGCCGCCGAAGGCATCATGACCACCGACACCATTGCCAAAGCCTTCAGTGCCCAGGTGACGATTGGTGGCGCGTTGGTCACCATCACCGGTATCAGCAAGGGCGCGGGCATGATCCGTCCGAACATGGCAACCATGCTCGGTTTTTTGGCGACGGACGCGAAGATCGCACCGGGCTTGTTGCCACAGCTGGTACGTGAGTTGGCCGATGCGTCTTTTAACCGCGTGACCATCGACGGCGACACCTCGACCAACGACTCCTTCCTGCTCATGGCCACCCAGAAAGCCGGGCATGCCACCATCACGGCGCTGGACAGCGCGGATGGTGTGGCGCTCAAAGCGGCGTTGCTGGGTGTGGCACAAAAACTGGCCCAGGCCATTGTGCGTGATGGGGAAGGTGCTACTAAATTCATAGCTATCCGGGTGGAAGGCGGCAAAACATCGGCCGAGTGCCGCCAGGTGGCCTATGCCATTGCACATTCCCCCTTGGTCAAAACCGCTTTTTTTGCCAGCGACCCGAACCTGGGCCGCATCCTGGCCGCGGTGGGTTACGCCGGTATTGACGACCTGGACCAGACCGGTATCGACCTGTACCTCGACGACGTCCATGTGGCCGTGCAGGGCGGGCGCAACCCGGCCTACCGCGAAGAAGACGGCCAGCGTGTGATGAAACAAAGCGAAATCAACGTGCGTGTGGTGCTGGGCCGGGGTGCGGCGGTGGACACGGTCTGGACCTGTGATTTCAGCCACGAGTACGTCACCATCAACGCTGATTACAGGTCTTGATCCGGCATGAATGAAAAATTTGAACACCTGATGGTGCGTGCCGAGCAACTGATCACACGCATCGAGTCGATCCTGCCGCAGCCGATGGCCGCCCCGGACTGGAGTGTGGCGGTGGCCTGGCGTTACCGCAAACGCAGCTCCGGGCATGGCGCACTGGAGCCGGTGCGCCACATTGGCGTGATGCAGCTGGAGAGCCTGAAGGAGATTGACCTGCAGAAGGAAAAAATCCGGCGCAACACGCTGCAGTTTGTCGAGGGCAAACCGGCCAACAATGTGCTGCTGACCGGTGCGCGTGGCACCGGAAAATCGTCGCTCATCAAGGCCTGTTTGAACGAATTTTCAGGCCAAGGCCTGCGCCTGATCGAGGTGGACAAAGCCGATCTGACCGACTTGCCCGACATCGTGGACACGGTGGCCGAGCGGCCCGAAAAGTTCATCGTGTTCTGTGATGACCTGAGTTTTGAAGACGGTGAGCCCGGCTACAAAGCGCTCAAATCCATTCTGGACGGCTCGGTGTCCGCAGCGTCGCCCAATGTGCTGATCTATGCCACCAGCAACCGCCGCCATCTGCTGCCCGAGCACATGAAGGACAACCTCACCTACACCCACACCGACGATGGTGAGGTGCATCCGGGTGAGGTCATCGAGGAGAAGATTTCACTGTCGGAGCGGTTTGGCCTGTGGGTCAGCTTCTACCCGTTCACCCAGGACGAATACCTCACCATCGTGGCCCAGTGGCTGGACTCGTTTGGCGTGGATGCTGCCGCCATCGCTGCGGCACGGGGCGAGGCCTTGGTGTGGGCGCTGGAACGCGGCTCCCGCAGCGGGCGTGTGGCGTACCAGTTCGCACGCGATTACGCGGGGCGCACACATGGCTGAGAACACGGTGACAGAAGGACAACGCACGCACACCGAGGTGGCCGTGGGCATTCTGTTCCGTGAGGATGGCGCGATGCTGCTCAGCACACGCCCGCCCGGCAAGCCGTACGCTGGGTACTGGGAGTTTCCCGGCGGCAAGTTGGAGCAGGGTGAAACGGTGGTGCAGGCCCTGCGCCGTGAGTTGGTGGAAGAGCTGGGCGTCACCATTGGGGACGCCACGGTCTGGAAGGTCACCGAGCACGACTACCCCCACGCCTTGGTGCGCCTGCACTGGTGCAAGGTCTTTGTGTGGTCGGGTGACTTCGAGATGCGTGAAGGCCAGACCATGGCCTGGCAGCAGCTCCCCCTGGATGTGCAGCCTGTGTTGCCCGGAGCGTACCCCGTGCTGCAGTGGATTGCCGAAGAGCGAGGATTTGAGGGCGCTACATATTTAGTAGCTTGAGGCGCTCTATGGGCGTGCGCTAGAGGCACTTTTTATCAGTAATTTTGGCTGCAGGCAGCGCTGAGGGTACCTGGCTCAGTGCTGAAACCTGGGGTCACCGAAGGTTTCATCTTCAGGAGGTGCCTCGGTCGGCATACGGAAGTCTTCGTTGGCCCATGCGCCCAGGTCAATGTTCTTGCAACGCTCGCTGCAAAAAGGCCTGAACGTGTTGGTGGGGGCGTACACACTGTCTCCGCCGCAGGTGGGGCAGACGACGATTTTGAGGGGTTGCGAAGCACTCACGGCCATATCCGTTTCACGGTATCCATACCGGTGTTATCAGTGTTGCAGCACAGGCTGCCAGGGGCGTGTGCCATCAACTGCACAAAGTCAGCTCGAAGGCCGCTGCATCTTTGCTGGCATGCAGGCGGCCGTCGGCTTCGTGGCGCATCAGGCGCACCGACACCATCAGGCGGTTGCCGCTGATCTCGGGGATCAATCCCAGCGCAGGGTCGATGCGCAGGCGTAGCAGTTGGTAGGTGCGCCCTTGTGGCAGGGTTTGCTGGAACTGCCCGTTGTCCGTCATCACCTTTTGTGGGGTGCCGGAATCGCGCTGCATTTTCAGCAGCAGGTTGATGGATTCGGCCAAGGGGCCAAAGCTGGACGCCCACTGCGCCACTTCCTGCTGGCGCGTATGGCCGTCCTTGTGCTGCCAGGCGTAGTAGGCGGGCAGGTCAAAACCGCAGGTGCCGCCCGGAATACCCGCACGGCTGCGGATGCTCATGAGCCATTCGTTTTCGGTCAGCGCCTGGCCTGCTTTGCCGGGCAGGCTGACCAGGCTGCTAATGCAGTGGTCCATCTGCGCGATGATTTCATCCAGCACCGATTCGGCAATCGAGGGGTTGCCGCGGTAACCGTTGAGTACGTGCTTTTGTTTTTCCAGGTCCTTCAGCACATCAGACTTCAGGTCTGCACGCGCACCCACATCCATGATCTCGAAAATGGTGGTGAGAGCGTAGTGGTGCTGCAGTGCCTGCTCGCCGGAGAGCAGGTGGCCCAGGCGCTGGAACAGCTGCTCCAGTCGCAGGTAGGTCCGGATGCGTTCGTTAAAGGGGTATTCGTACAAGATCACGCGGCGGGCTTCCTTAGCTGCCGCATCATAGCCCGAAGTGCTGCGCGACTGCAGCCACTTCGCAGCGTAATGTGTCCAGCGGTTTCTGGTCGTTGAAGACCACCAGATCTGCAGCAGCCAAGCGCTGCGTGCGAGAGGCCTGTGACGCCATGATGCGCTCCACGTCGGCACGGGCGAGCCCGTTGCGCGCCATCACACGGTCCCGTTGTGTTTGTTCGCTGCAGTCCACCACCAGCACCTTGTCCAGCTGGGCCGGCCAGCGTTTCGATTCCACCAGCAAAGGAATGTCAAACACCAGGCAATGGTGCCCGGCTTGGTGTGCTGCCACAGCCGCTGCTTCGATGGCCTGGTGCACCAGCGGATGCACGATGGCTTCCAGCCTGTGCCGGGCGGAAGGATTGGCAAACACGAGTGTACGCATGGCGTCACGGTCCATCGCGCCGTCCGGTGTGATGAAGTTATCTCCAAAAGACGCCCGGACAGGGTCGATAGCCGTGCC
Organism: Burkholderiaceae bacterium; assembly: GCA_017997515.1. The sequence continues at coordinate 8,604 of JAGOEY010000015.1, forward strand.
ACCGGGCGCTGTGGTTGCGCGGGACAAGGCATCGGCATCGATGATGGCTGCGCCCAGGTCGGCCAGCATGCGGGCAACGGTTGACTTGCCCGCACCAATGCCGCCTGTGAGTCCGAGTCGGAAAGATCGTCGCATGGTGCCAGTGTACGGAGCCGTCCTTACAGTCCCGTCACACGCAGGATGGTGTCAGCCCCAAACAGCATGGCCGTGAGGCCTGCACCTGCCAGAAACGGGCCAAAGGGGATGTAGCCACCTTCCCGCAGTCCATTGCTGAATTTCATGGTGATACCCACCAGTGCACCAATCACCGACGCCATCAGGATGATCGGAATGAGTGCCTGCCAGCCAAACCACGCGCCCAGGGCTGCGAAGAGTTTGAAGTCGCCGTAACCCATACCTTCCTTGCCAGTGACCAGTTTGAAAATCCAGTACACAGACCACAGCGACAAATAACCTGCCACAGCCCCCCAGAGTGCGCTGCTCAAAGGCACGGACGTCCACTGCAGTGCAGCTGCGACCAGCCCCGCCCACAGCAGCGGTAGTGTGATGTCGTCGGGCAGCAGGGTGGTATCCCAGTCAATCAGCGCGAGTGTCAGCAACGCGGCTGAAAAGCCACTCCAGGCCAGACCCGTGGGGGTTATACCCCAGCGCCAGATACACACAAAAAACAGGACACCAGTGGCCAGCTCGACCAGCGGGTAACGCAGGCTGATAGGGGTGCTACACGATGAACATTTGCCGCGCAGGAACAGGTAGCTGGCAATCGGAATGTTTTCGAACCAGCGGATCTGGTGTTTGCACTGCTGGCAGTGGGAACGCGGTGTGTTCAGGTTGAACGGGGTTGTATGTTCTGGCTCTGCGCCGTTCAACTGCGCACATTCAGCCGCCCACTGGCGCTCCATCATCTTGGGAAGCCGGTAAACCACGACATTAAGAAAGCTGCCAAGCAGCAAACCCAACATGCCGCCCAAGGCAGCATCAAACCACTGCAAACCCAGCATCAGACGACTTGGCCCAGCTTGAAAATCGGGAGGTACATGGACACCACGATACCCCCAATCAGTGTGCCCAGAAACACAATGATGATGGGCTCGAGAAGGCTGGACAGGCCGGCCACCATTTCGTCCACTTCGGATTCATAGAAGTCGGCGGCTTTGCCCAGCATGTGGTCAATGGAGCCGGATTCTTCACCGATCGAACACATCTGCAGCACCATGGAGGGGAACACGTTGGCGTTGCTCATGGCCGCTGTCAGGCTGGTGCCGGTAGACACTTCCTGCTGTATCTTGTCGGTTGCCATGGCGTAGACGGAATTGCCGGACGCGCCTCCCACCGAGTCAAGTGCTTCCACCAGCGGCACACCCGCAGCAAACATGGTGGACAGCGTACGGGTCCAGCGGGCGATACACGATTTTTCGATCAAGCTGCCAAAAATAGGTATTTTCAGCATTAAGCGATCCATGAACATCTGCATCTTCTCGCTGCGCCGCCAGGCCTGCATGAAGAAAAATCCGCCCAGGCCGATCCCGCCAAATATCAACCACCAGTATTGGACAAAAAACTCACTGATGGCCATCACAAACAGGGTGGGGGCCGGCAGATCGGCACCAAATGAGCTGAATACCTCCTTGAATGCCGGAATCACGAAGATCATGATCACAGCCACCACCACAAACGCCACCACAATCACGGACGCCGGGTACATCAGCGCCGACTTGATTTTAGATTTGATAGCCTCTGTTTTTTCCATGTAGGTGGCCAGCCGGTCCAGCAAGGCCTCCAGGATACCGGCGGCTTCACCTGCCTCCACCAGGTTGCAGTACAGGCTGTCGAAGTACATCGGGTACTTGCGGAAAGCACTGCTCAGCGAGGTGCCGGTTTCCACATCGGTACGCACGTCGTTGAGCAGTTTGGTCACGCTGGCGTTGGCATTGCCTCGGCCCACAATATCAAAGGCCTGCAGCAAGGGCACACCGGCCTTCATCATGGTGGCCAACTGGCGGGTGAAGATGGCAATGTCTTTGGGCTTGATCCGTTTTCCCGCACGCATGCGCCTCTTCTTGATCTTGGTCGGCAAAACGCCCTGGCGGCGTAATGTGGCCTGCACCTGGTTTTCCCCAGCGGCGCGGATTTCTCCACGCACGGGTTTGCCATGGCGGTCCTTGCCCTCCCACTCAAAAATGAAGTCTTTGATGCCTCTGGATGCTGCTGTCGCCATGGCGGTGTCCCTGGATGTCGTGTAGTGCTATTCGTTGGTCACAGCCAGAATCTCTTCCAGCGAGGTGAGTCCGAGCTTGACTTTGTGCAGCCCAGCTTGCCGCAGCGAACGCACACCTTCTCGGCGGGCTTGTTCGGAGATTTCGAGTTCGGTTCCCTCCGCCAGAATGATGCGCTGGATGTCTTCGGTCACGGGCATCACCTGGTAGATTCCCACCCGGCCTTTGTAGCCGTTGTTGCAGGCAGAACATCCGACCGGGTGGTAGGTTTGCCAGCTGCCGTCTATTTCATCTTCTTCAAAGCCCGACTCCAGCAAGGTTTCATGCGGAATATGCGTCGGGGCCTTACACACAGGGCACAACTTGCGTGCCAGGCGCTGTGCGGTGATCAGGATCACGCTGGACGCAATATTGAAGGGCGGGATGCCCATGTTGCGCATCCGTGTCAGGGTGGCCGGTGCGTCGTTGGTATGTAATGTCGAAAGCACCAAGTGACCGGTTTGTGCAGCCTTGATGGAAATGTCCGCCGTTTCAACGTCACGGATTTCGCCCACCATGATGATGTCCGGGTCCTGCCGCAGGAAGGAACGCAGTGCGGTGGCAAAAGTCAGCCCGGCCTTGTCATTAACGTTGACCTGGTTGACGCCGGGCAAGTTGATTTCAGATGGATCTTCTGCCGTGGCAATGTTCACTCCGGGTTTGTTCAGCAGGTTCAGGCAGGTGTACAGGGACACCGTCTTGCCAGAGCCTGTGGGGCCTGTCACCAGAATCATGCCGTAGGGCCGGGCAATAGCGCGCAGCAGGCGCTCCTTCTCCACGGCTTCGTAGCCAAGTGCGTCAATCCCCAGTTTTGCGCTGCTGGGATCCAGAATCCGGATCACGATCTTTTCGCCGAACAATGTGGGCAAAGTGCTGACCCGGCAGTCGATGATGCGGTCCTGCGCAATCTTGAGTTTCATCTTGCCGTCTTGCGGCACGCGTTTTTCAGAAATGTCGAGCCGTGAAATGACCTTGATACGTGATGCCAGTTTGTCCTTGATGGCCACTGGCGGCGAGGTGATTTCGCGCAATTCACCGTCTACCCGAAAACGCACCCGGTACGTATGTTCGTAGGGCTCGAAGTGCAAGTCGGATGCACGCATGTTGTAGGCATCCAGCAACATCTTGTGCAAAAACCGGACGACGGGTGCATCGTCTACCTCTGAAACCGCCGCTTCAGGCGCATCTTCCTCGTCGATGGTTTCACCAAAGGCGAAATCATCACCCAGGATGTCTTCAAGGGCCCCAGCAGCAGAAGCCGTGTGCGACTCCAGCAATTGGGAAAGTTTGTCGTACTCTGCAATGACCCAGTCCACGCCCATCTGGGTGGAGAACTTGATTTTTTCCGCAGCTTCCTGGTCTGAGGGGTCTGCTGTAGCAACGATCAGGCGGTTGTTGCGCTTGCTCAGTACCACCACGCGATAGGCTTGGCACAGCTTTGTGTCCAGCAAATCCTTGGGCAGGCGCTGCGGGTCAATGGCCTCCAAGTCCAGCAGAGGCGCGGCAAACGCCGACGACATGATGTGTGCCAGGTCGGATGCAGAGACTGAGCCCGAACCCGTCAGCTCCGCAATGAAGTTGGTGCGTTTGGCCAGTGCCTTTTTGTAAATTTCTTCAGCCGGTTTTTGCCCCAGCTTGCCTGCGGAGACCAGCGCACGTGCCAACCCGGGCAGGGCAACGGGTGCAGCATGAGGAGGGGCAGTGTCTACAGCGACCATGTACCGAAGTTGTAAGAAGATGAAAAAATGTCATCCTATCATCCCCTATTGATCAAGGGCTGTAAACGGATTTATCCGCCATGCCCTGGCGCGGGAGCGGAGATGACTCGGCGCTGTGTCACATGCACAGATTCCAGGAGCCCTGGTCTGTTCGCTTTTTGGGGCTGTCGCTATGGACGGTGCCCTAAAAACCTGGTCGGGGTGAGAGGATTCGAACCTCCGGTCTCTACGTCCCGAACGTAGCGCTTTACCTGACTAAGCTACACCCCGGTGCTGCTGTTTGGGCGCTGTAGGCTGGCTGGCGTCAGCTGCGTCGGTCCAGCAATTGGGCTGCCAATTGTAGCAATGCAGCTGTGTGGGGCGTGTCCGGAAAACCGTCCAGTGCGGCGATGGCGATACGTGCTTCTGCTGCCGCTGCCTCACGTGTGGCAGTCAGGGCGCCGGTCTCTTTGACGATGGCAATGATGGTGTCCAGCGTGTCTGTTGCTCCCTGCTCAATGGCGGTGCGGATGGTGTCGCGCTGTTGCGGTGTGCCGCGCTGCATGGCCACGATGAGTGGCAGCGTGACCTTGCCTTCGCGCAGGTCATCGCCGAGGTTTTTCCCCATCTCCAGCGCATTGCCGTCGTAGTCCAGCGCGTCATCGATAACCTGGAATGCTGTGCCCAGTGCGCGGCCGTAGCTGGCGCAGGCTTCTTCGGTCGTGGCAGAACTTTTGGCCAGGATGGCACCCAGCCGCGCACTGGCTTCGAAGAGTTTGGCCGTTTTCGAGCGGATCACCCGCACGTAGCCCGCTTCGTCCAGCGTGGCGTCGTGCATGTTCATCAGTTGCTGGACTTCCCCTTCGGCAATGATGTTGGTGGCGTCCGAAAGGATGGCCATGATCCGCATGTCCTGGGCATCCACCATCATCTGGAATGCGCGGGAATACAGAAAATCGCCGACCAACACGCTGGCAGGGTTGCCAAAGGCCTCGTTGGCCGTGGCGCGGCCACGGCGCAGCGTGGACTCGTCCACCACGTCGTCGTGTAACAAGGTTGCGGTGTGGATGAACTCCACTACGGCGGCCAGGTTGAAGCGTTGGTCCCCGGTGTAACCCAGTGCGCCACACACCAGCAACAACAAGGCGGGGCGCAGGCGCTTCCCGCCCGCGGCGATGATGTAGCGGGAAATGTCTCCCACCAGGGGCACGCCAGAGTCCAGGCGTCGGGCAATAACCTTGTCCACTTCGGCCATGTCATTGGCAATGGTGGCAAGTCCGGCAGAGGAGGTGGGGGAGGATGCAGTCAAGGCGCGGGTGCGGGCAAAGAAAAGTGTGCGAATTATAGGAAGAGACGGTCTCTCTCTCACTGCGGCTGGAGCAGTGCTTGGTCAAAAATAGTCTGGGTGCTATAATCGCGGGCTCTGCGGAAATCCGTCCGCAGAACTCAATCTAAAGAGGTTTACATGTACGCGGTCATAAAAACCGGTGGCAAACAGTATCGTGTTGCTGCAGGCGAAAAAATTAAAGTAGAACAGATTGCTGCGGACGTAGGCCAGGAAATCGTGATCACTGATGTTTTGGCAGTCGGCAACGGCTCTGAAATCAAAGTGGGTACGCCCCTGGTGTCCGGCGCAACGGTGACAGTCACAGTGCTGTCCCACGGCAAGCACGACAAAGTGCACATCTTCAAGATGCGCCGTCGTAAGCATTACCAGAAACGTCAAGGCCATCGCCAGCAGTTCACTGAACTGCAAATCGGCGCGATCGCCGGTTAAGGAGCACAGGTCATGGCACAGAAAAAAGGCGGCGGCTCAACGCGAAACGGGCGCGATTCCAAGCCCAAGATGCTCGGTGTGAAGGCTTTCGGCGGTGAACTCATCAGCGCTGGCTCCATCATCGTGCGCCAACGTGGCACCAAGTTCCACCCCGGCAGCAATGTCGGTGTGGGCAAGGACCACACCTTGTTCGCCCTAGTAGACGGCCACGTGTCGTTCAAGGTTACCGGTGCATTGAACAAGCATGCTGTCAACGTGACTCCGGTGGCTGAGGCGGCTTAAACGTTCGGTTCGCTTGGATACGTGCTTCGACACGTCGAAGTTACGAAGCCCCGCCTTGTCGGGGCTTCGCCGTTTCAGGGCACATGCCTTGTCGGCTACAGTGTCCGCGGACACTTTTTTGTAAACAGGAAATTCCATGAAGTTCGTTGATGAAGCCTTTATTGACATCTCTGCCGGGGATGGCGGGAACGGCTGCGTCTCGTTCCGGCATGAAAAGTACAAAGAATTTGGTGGCCCCAACGGTGGAGACGGTGGCCGCGGCGGCCATGTGTTCGCCGTAGCGGACTCCAACCTCAACACCCTCGTAGATTTTCGTTACTCACGCCGGCACGACGCCAAGCGTGGCGAACACGGCATGGGCTCCGACATGTTTGGTGCTGCCGGTGAGGACATCATCCTCAAGATGCCGGTCGGCACCATCATCTCGGACGTAGAGACGGGAGAGGTGTTGTTCGAGTTGCTGACCGATGGTGAAGTCATCACCATCGCCAAAGGCGGCGACGGCGGTTTTGGCAACATGCGCTTCAAAAGCGCCATCAACCGCGCGCCCCGCCAGAAGACACCCGGCTGGCCCGGCGAAAAACGCAGCGTCAAGCTGGAGTTGAAGGTTTTGGCCGATGTTGGTCTGCTGGGCATGCCCAATGCAGGCAAATCGACCTTCATCAGCGCCATCTCGAATGCCCGTCCACGGATTGCCGACTACCCCTTCACCACCTTGCACCCCAATCTGGGTGTGGTGCGCGTCGGTCCCGAACAAAGTTTTGTTGTGGCCGACTTGCCGGGCCTGATCGAAGGTGCGTCGGAAGGTGCCGGTTTGGGCCACCTTTTCCTGCGCCATTTGCAGCGCACCCGTTTGCTGCTGCATGTGGTCGACCTTGCACCGTTTGACGAGTCGGTCGACCCCGTTGCGCAGGCCAAAGCCATCGTGGGTGAACTTAAAAAATACGACGCGGGTCTTTTCGACAAGCCGCGCTGGCTTGTGCTGAACAAGCTCGACATGGTGGCCACGGACGAACGTGCCGCGAAGATCAAGGATTTCGTCAAACGTTTCAAGTTCAAAGGGCCGGTGTTCGAGATATCGGCGCTCACACGTGAAGGCTGCGAGCCGCTGGTCAAGGCGATCTACCAGCACGTGAAAGCCGAGCAAACCGCTGAAAAACCGCAGGAAATCGACCCCCGGTTTGTGGACATTCCATCCGAATAAGCGTTTGCTATAAAAATAATAGCTATATGCGCCTGTCCCTAGGGCGCCAGAGGCAAGAATGAATCCGAAAATAGCAGCCGATATCCTGCGTGACGCGCGGCGTATTGTGGTGAAGGTGGGCTCCAGTCTGGTGACCAACGAGGGGCGTGGCCTGGACGAAGTTGCCATTGGTGAATGGTGCCGCCAGCTGGCCGAACTCACAGGCCGGGACGGCAAAGTGGCCAGCGGCGTCCACCGTGAAATTGTCATGGTGTCGAGCGGGGCGATTGCCGAAGGTATGAAACGCTTGGGCTGGACCACCCGCCCGCAGGAAATCAACGAGCTGCAAGCTGCCGCCGCTGTGGGCCAGATGGGCCTGGCGCAGATGTACGAAACCAAGCTGCGTGAAAACGGACTCGGCAGTGCCCAGGTGCTGCTCACACACGGTGACCTGGCCGACCGCGAGCGGTATTTGAATGCCCGCTCCACCCTGCTTACGCTGTTGAAGCTGGGTGTGGTGCCCGTCATCAACGAGAACGACACCGTCGTCAACGATGAAATCAAATTTGGCGACAACGACACCTTGGGTGCGCTGGTGGCCAACCTGGTCGAGGCCGACCTGCTGATCATCCTGACCGACCAGAAGGGCCTGTACACGGCCGACCCGCGCAAAGACCCGTCCGCCACTTTTGTGGACGAAGCCCAGGCCGGGGATGTTGCTTTGGAATTGATGGCAGGGGGCGCAGGCTCCAGCATTGGCCGCGGTGGCATGTTGACCAAAATCCTGGCGGCCAAACGCGCGGCCGGTTCAGGTGCCTCCACCGTGATTGCGTGGGGGCGCGAGCCGGACGCGTTGGTGCGGCTGGTGCAGGGTGAACCGATCGGCACCATGCTGGTGGCCCAAACCCAGAAAAAACAGGCCCGCAAACAATGGATGGTGGACCACCTGCAGTTGCGTGGCGCGGTGGTGGTGGATGCCGGTGCCGCAGCCAAAGTGCGCGAAGAAGGTAAAAGCCTGCTGCCCATTGGCATGACGGCGGTCGAAGGGGAGTTTTCCCGTGGCGACGTGATTGCTGTGCGCGATGTGGACGGCGCTGAAGTGGCCCGTGGCCTGGCCAACTATGCGAGTGCCGAGGCCCGGCTCATCTGCCGCAAACCATCCAGCGAGTTTGAGCGCCATCTGGGCTACATGGCCGAGCCCGAGATGGTGCACCGGGACAACCTGGTACTCACGCGGTAATTGCACACCCCCAGGCTTCGCGGACTTGCGTATCCGCTACTCCTTCCCCCTTGCAGGGGGCAACATCGGTGGACTGGCGGAGCCAGATCCACGGTGTTTGCTGGAAGGGCGCTTGCCTTTCAGGCTTTGCGCAAGGTTGGTCAGCACTACGCGCCTGACTCAGGTGCGACGTTGCCAGTTGATGTCAGGGCGCTTTGGGCGCCTGGTGCTCCACTTCCTGCGAGATGCCTGTGCCCGGATCGGGCTCAAACGTCGCACCTGGCGGAAGCTCAAAAGTACCGGACAAAGTACCGGACA
>JAGOEY010000138.1:0-2568 GCA_017997515.1 Burkholderiaceae bacterium
ATGCAGGCGCTCTGGATGGTGTTGGGGGCATTCTTGTTTGCCAGCATGGGGGTTTGCGTCAAATACGCCTCCAACAATTTCAACCCGGCCGAACTGGTGTTCTACCGGGGTGTGCTGGGCATGTTGTTCCTGTGGGTGCTGGCCCGCTCCACCGGCGTCAAGCTGGGCACCAAGTACCCCGGCATGCACCTGTGGCGCAGCACCATCGGTGTGACGTCGCTGGGCGCCTGGTTCTACGCCATTGCCCACCTGCCACTGGCCACGGCCATGACACTCAACTACATGAGCAGTGTGTGGGTGGCGGCCTTCCTGATCGGCGGCACACTCATCATGTGGCGGCCCGGCACGGGCGGGCCCGGCCTGCTGGCCCAGGGGCCGCTGGTGATGACCGTGCTGGCGGGGTTTGCGGGCGTGATCATGATGCTGCGCCCCACACTCGACGACAACCAGATGTTTGCCGGGCTGATTGGCCTGATGTCGGGGCTCACCGCTGCGTTTGCCTACATGCAGGTCATGGCCTTGTCCCGGCTGGGTGAGCCCGAAACCCGCACCGTTTTCTATTTCGCCCTGGGCTCCGCCGTGGCGGGCGGTATCGTGATGCTGCTGGTCGGTATGTCGCCCTGGAACTGGCAGGCCGCCATCTGGCTGCTGCCCATCGGCATGTTTGCAGCGGGCGGCCAGCTGTGTATGACCCGTGCCTACGCCACGGCCCGCACCCCACGCGGCACCCTGGTGGTGGCCAACCTGCAGTATTCGGGTATCGTTTTTGCCGCGATCTACAGCGTGGTGCTGTTTGGTGACGTGATTCCGCCCCTGGGCTGGCTCGGGATGGCGCTGATCGTCACCAGCGGCATCGTGGCTACCATCTTGCGGGGCCGCGCTGCGCCAGACGCGCCCGGCGAAGAACACTGACATCTGAAGGACGACCATGTACACGACCCTGATCTCCGTTGAACAACTGCAAGCCCTGCAACACAGCGGCCAGCCGTTGATGGTGTTTGACTGCAGCTTCGACCTGGTGCACCCGTCGGCAGGCGAAAAGATGTTTCTGGACGCCCACATCCCCGGTGCGGTGTATGCCAACCTCGACACCGCCCTGAGCGCAAAACACGGTGCGCCCGGTGCCACCGGCACGGTGGTGGCGGTTGAAGCCGATGTGCCCGCATCCGGCGGTCGCCATCCGCTGCCCAGCCGCGAGAAGTTTGCGGCCTGGCTGTCCAGCGTCGGCTTCAGCAACACCATGCAGGCCGTGGTGTACGACCGCAACGGGGCCAACTACTGCGGCCGCCTGTGGTGGATGCTCAAGTGGGCCGGTGTGGACACGGTGGCCGTGCTCGACGGCGGCCTTCAGGCCTGGCAGGCAGCGGGCGGTGCGGTGGCAACCGGTGCAGAGCCGGGCCACTTCCAGTCCAATTTCGTGCTGCAGCCCGCGCTGCGCACGCTGGTCGTCACCCAAACTGTGCTCGACCGCCTGGGCCAGCCCGGCCAGACCGTCATCGACGCCCGGGGCGCGCCGCGTTACCGGGGCGAGGTGGAGCCACTCGACCCAGTGGCCGGCCACATCCCCGGCGCACTGAACCGCCCGTTCGGCGACAACCTGGGTGCCGACGGCAAGTTCAAACCCGCCGCCCAGTTGCGCGCCGAATTCGAAGCCCTGCTCGGTGGCCGTGACCCGGCAACGGTGGTGCTGCAGTGCGGCAGCGGTGTCAGCGCCGTGCCCAACATCATCGCCATGGAAATTGCCGGCCTGGGCCAGGCGGCGCTGTATGCAGGCAGCTGGAGTGAATGGTGCAGCGACCCGGCGCGGCCGGTGGAAAAGGGCTGAAAGCCCCACCACGCGGCGTCTTGATATGGGTCAAGAAGCCCGTAGCGACCCACCGCGATTCTTCACGCCGGTGCCATGGCAGCTTACGATGCTGCCACCATGCACACACCTACCCCTCCCCTGTTCAGCCTGCACGGCAAACGCGGCCTCGTCCTCGGCCTGGCCGACGCCAACAGCATTGCCTACGGCTGCGCCCGCGTAGCCCGCGCTGCGGGCGCACAGCTGGTGCTGTCCTGCGTCAACGACAAGGCGCGTGCTGCCGTGCAGCCTCTGGCCGACCAACTCGAATCGCCGCTGGTGGTGTGTAACGTGGAGGCCGAGGGTGCACTCGACACGCTGGTGCAGAACGCCCACGCCCAAATGGGCGGGCTGGACTTTGTGGTGCACTCGATTGCCTGGGCGCCGCTGGCCGACCTGCATGGCCGGGTGGTGGACAGCTCGACCGAAGGTTTCGCCCGTGCCATGGAAATCTCGTGCCACTCCTTCGCCCGGCTGGCCCGCAGCTGCGAACCGCTGATGCCCGAGGGCGGCAGCCTCATCACCATGTCCTACCTCGGCTCACAGCAGGCGGTGGAACACTACGGAATGATGGGCCCGGTCAAGGCGGCACTCGAATCGCTGGTGCGCTACATGGCGCTGGAGCTGGGGCCGCGCAAGATCCGCGTGTACGCCGTGTCGCCCGGCCCGGTGCCCACCCGCGCCGCGTCGGGGCTGGAAGACTTTGACGAACTCATGCAGGCCGC
>JAGOEY010000138.1:2668-5462 GCA_017997515.1 Burkholderiaceae bacterium
CCGCAGGCCCGGCTGCACGCCTGGATCGACACCTTCCGCGGCAGCCCGGCCATGGCCTGCGGCGTGGTGCACCCGTGTGATGCCGAGTCGCTGCGCGGCGCGCTTGATGCCGCAGCACGCGGGCTGATCGTGCCCACACTGATCGGCCCCGAGGCCCGTATCCGCGCCGTGGCAGAACAGGCCGGACTCGACTTGCAAGGCATCACCATCGACCCGGTGGCCCACAGCCATGCGGCGGCGGCACGTGGTGCCGAGCTGGCGGCCCAGGGTGCGGTGCAGATGCTCATGAAAGGCAGCCTGCACACCGACGAGCTGCTGGCCGCCGTGCTGGCCACCCCGGCGCTGCGCACCGGGCGGCGGCTGTCGCATGTGTTCCGCTTCGACATCCCGACCTACCCCAAACCCCTGCTGCTGACCGACGCCGCCGTCAACATCCAGCCCACCCTCGACGACAAAGCCGACATCGTGCGCAACGCCATCGGCCTGGCGCAGGCGCTGGGGGTGGCCGTGCCGAAGGTGGCGCTGCTGTCTGCCGTGGAAACCGTCACCGCCAAAATCACCTCCACCCTCGACGCCGCAGCCCTGTGCAAGATGGCCCAGCGCGGGCAGATCAGCGGCGCCATCCTCGACGGCCCGCTGGCCTTTGACAACGCCATCTCGGCCGAGGCGGCGCGTATCAAGGGGATCGATTCCCCCGTGTCGGGAGACGCCGACATCCTGGTGCTGCCCGATCTGGAGTCGGGCAACGTGGCGGCCAAACTGCTCGAATACCTGGCGGGGGCCGCCAGCTGCGGCGTGGTGCTGGGCGCACGCGTGCCCATCGCCCTGACCAGCCGGGCCGACGGTGCGGCGTCGCGCGTGGCCTCGACCGCCCTCGCCGCCGTGGTGTCACGCGCCACCCTGGCGGCGGCAGCATGAGCAGCAGCACCGCCCAGGACGTGGTGCTGGCCGTGAATGCCGGCTCGTCCACACTGAAGTTTGGCTTCTACGGCCGCGACCCGGCGCAGGCGGTGTTCAGCGGCAGCATCGAGGGGCTGGAGCCCGGCGGCACCCCCACGCTGCGCTGTGCGGGCCTGCCCACGCAGCCGGTGGCGGTGGGGCAGGACGGCCCGTTCGCGGCAGCGCTGCGCCACCTGTCCACCGTGTTCCAGGCGCAGGCCAGCCAGAGCCGCCTGTGTGCCGTGGCCCACCGCATCGTGCACGGTGGCGACCGCTACACCAGCAGCGTCGTGGTGGACGCCGACGTGCTGGCCCACCTGCAGCAGTACGCGCCGCTGGCCCCCCTGCACCAGCCGCACAACCTGGCCGGTGTGCGGGCGCTGCAGCAGGCCTTTCCCGGCCTGCCCCAGGTGGCCTGCTTCGACACGGCCTTCCATGCGGGCATGCCAGCGGTGGAGCGCCGCTTCGCCCTGCCCCCACATGCCGACCTGCAGGGGGTGCAGCGCTACGGCTTCCATGGCCTGTCGTACCAGTACCTCGCCACCCGGCTGGCACAGCGCAGCCCGGCCGCTGCCGGGCGCTGTGTGCTGGCGCACCTGGGTAATGGTGCGAGCCTGTGTGCCACCCGCGGCGGCCGCAGCATGGCCACGTCCATGGGTTTCTCGGCACTCGACGGTTTGGTGATGGGAACCCGCAGCGGCAGCATCGACGCCGGGGTGTTGCTCCATCTTTTGCAGCGCGGCTGGAATGCGCAACAGCTGGAAGACCTGCTGTACCGGCAGTCCGGCCTGAAAGGTGTGTCGGGCATCTCGGCCGACATGCGGGTGCTGCGCAACAGCAGCAGCCCGGCCGCCCGTGATGCGGTGGCGCTGTTCACCTACCGCCTGCTGCGCGAATGTGGCGCCATGGCAGCGCTGCTGGGCGGCATCGACCTGCTGGCCTTCACCGGGGGGATTGGTGAAAACGACCCCGGGCTGCGCGCTGCAGTGTGTGAGGGTCTGGCATTCCTCGGCGTCCGTATCGACCCGGACGCCAACCGACAGGAATCTCCCCACATCCGCCCCATCCACACACCCGACAGCACGGTCGAGGTATGGGTGGTGCCCACCGATGAAGGGCGGGTGGCGGCTGCAGAAGCGTGGCGGCTAATCGGGGGTTAGGAACTCGGCAGCGCTGACACCAGCCGCTGGTGCTGGTGGGTCGGAATGGCTTTGCGCACGCTGGCCAGCCGCTCCAGATCCATCTCCCCCATCACCAGTCCTGGCCCCGATGGCAGGCAGGCCACCACATCACCCCAAGGGTCCACCAGCATGCTGTGGCCATGGGTCTGGCGGCCATTGGTGTGGACACCGCCCTGCGCGGCGGCCAGCACGTAACACTGGTTTTCGATGGCGCGGGCGCGCAGCAGCACCTCCCAATGGGCGCGGCCCGTGGTTTCGGTGAAGGCCGACGGCACCAGCAGCAGATCCACCGGCCCCATGGCACGCACCAGCTCGGGGAACCGCAGGTCATAACAAATCGTGAGCCCGACACGCCCCAGGTCAGTCTGCGCCGCCACCAGCGCACTGCCCGGCACCATGGTGCGGCTCTCGTCCAGGCTACGTGTGCCGTCCTGGTAGCGGAACAAATGCAGCTTGTCGTAGCGCGCCACCACCTCACCCGAGGGGCTGTACAGCAGGCTGGTGTTGCTGACCTTGGGCGGCTGCGGCGTGGTCAGCGGCAACGAGCCCCCAGCCAGCCAGATCTGGTGCTGCCGGGCTTTGGCCGCCAGGAAGTCCTGCACCGGGCCTGCGCCCAGCGGCTCGGCAATGGCGTACTTATCGGTTTCGTGCAGGCCAATCTGGCAAAAATACTC
>JAGOEY010000016.1 GCA_017997515.1 Burkholderiaceae bacterium
CTGACGGCCTGTGGGCGTACCAGTTGGCCGTGGTGGTGGACGACGCCGCACAAGGCATCACCCACATCGTGCGCGGCGAAGACCTGGCCGACAACACCCCGCGCCAGATCGTGCTGCAGCAGGCGCTGGGCGTGCCCACACCGCACTACCTGCACACCCCGCTGGTGCGCGCGGCCGATGGCGAAAAACTATCCAAACAGAATGGCGCACAGCCATTGGACCTGGCCGATCCACTGGCCGCGCTAAACCTTGCCGCGGCCATGCTCGGCCTGCCGCCCGCGGCCAGTGACGCGGCGGACGCGCTGCGGCAATGGGTGCCTGCGTGGCAGGCTCTCTACAATCCTGTCCCGTGAACGCACCATCTTCTTCCCCCATTTCCTCGCTACCCCCTGAATCGTCTCTGCCAACCGCAGAGCCTGCAGCCAGCGGTGACCCCAGGCCTGCGGGCAGTGCCCCGGCTGGTGTGACCCACCCCAAAACCATCAAGAGTTTTGTGCGCCGCGCAGGCCGCACCACCGTGGGCCAAACCAAGGCGCTGCATGACCTGGGCCCCCAGTTTGTACTGCCCTACAGCCCGGCCCTGCTGGACTACGCCACCGCCTTTGGCCGCTCCGCTCCGACGGTGTTGGAGATCGGTTTTGGCATGGGCGAAGCCACGGCACACATCGCCAGCGTGCGGCCCAACGACAATTTTTTGTGCTGCGAAGTGCATGAGCCCGGCGTGGGGGCGCTGCTCAAACGTATTGGTGAGCAAAACATCTCCAACATCCGCATCCTTGCGCACGACGCGGTGGAAGTCATCGACCACATGCTGCCCGAGGCCAGCCTGGACGGGGTGCACATCTTCTTCCCCGACCCATGGCACAAGACCAAACACAATAAGCGCCGCCTGGTGCAGCCAGCGCTCGTGGCCAAGCTGGCGGCCCGGCTCAAGCCCGGTGCCTACCTGCACTGCGCCACCGACTGGGAGCCCTATGCCATCCAGATGCTGGAAGTGCTGGGCGCTGAGCCACTGCTGCAGAACACGGCAACGGCAGCCAACGGTTATGCCGAAAAACCGGCCTACCGCCCCCTGACCAAGTTCGAAAACCGCGGCCTGCGGCTGGGGCACGGCGTGTGGGATCTGGTGTTCCGCCGGGTGTAGGAAAGCCCGCCCACCAACCCAATGTAAATACACCTGAATGCCCTTGATTGGCGCAGTTTATGCATTGACCTATCATGCATAACTTGCAACAGGATGTATTTACATGGATACAAGCAAACGCAAACTGCTCGGCGCAGCTGTAGCAACCGGCATGCTGGCAAGCGTAGCGCCACGCCGCGTGTGGAGCGCCCCCAGCGGAAGGCCGCTCATCGTTGGCCAGTCCGTTCCACTCACGGGTGCGGCCAGCGAGATTGGTCTGGCCTATGCGGGCGGTGCCAAGTTGTACCTCAGCAACTTCAACAGCCGTGCTGACAGTCCTGTGCGTATTGAAGTGCGCCAACTCGACGACGGCTACAGCGGAGAACGGGCTGCAGCCAATGCCACCAAGCTGCTGGCGGAAGGCGCGGAACTGCTGTTTGGCTTTGTGGGCACGGCCAGCAGCGCCGCAGGGGCCGCTGTTGCAAAGCAGCAGGGCGCCGTATTCCTTGCACCGTTTGCCGCGCCCGACTCACTGCGTGAGCCATCACAAGGCCATGTGTTTATGGTGCGCCCCAGCATGGCGAATGAAGCTTTCAAGATGGTGCAGCACTGCGCCACGCTGGGCCTGACGCGTATTGCGGTGGTGGGTGAAGACGATGCCATGGGCCGCGCCGGACTGGAGGCCGTGAACAAGGCTATTGTCGAACTCAAATTACCGCCGCTGGCAGCATCCGCCTTTATGCCCAGCAACAGCCGCCAGGTGGGCGCCGCCGTGGCCACCATCAAAGCGGCACAACCCCAGGCCATCATCCAGGCCGCGCTGTTTCAAAGCACAGCGGCATTTATCCAGCAGATGCGCAAGACCGGGTATATCGGCACTTTCCTGAACTTTTCTGCCGTTGGCATCAACCCGCTCTACACCGCGCTGGGCAATGACATCGGCGGTGTGGTGGTCGCGCAGGTGGTGCCACCTCCGCGCAGCATGTCGGTGCCGGTAGTGCGCGAATACACCGCTGCCATCGAGAACAGCGACGAAAGCCCCAGCTATGAAAGCCTCGAAGGGTTCATTGCCGCCAAGGTGCTGGCCGAAGCAGTTCGCCGTGGTGGACGGGGGCCAGAGCTGCAGAAAACCCTGACCGCGATGCGCTCTTACGACGTGGGTGGTTTGTGGCTCAACCTGCGCGCACGTCCGCGTGAAAACATGGCATCCATTGATTTGATCTCCATCACCGCTGACGGCCGGACGATCCGCTGACACGGCACCGGCAATTCACCGCTGGCGCAAGGGGTAGCGCCAGGCCATAAACACGTACACCAACGCGCCCACCACCAGCACCGCCGCAGCCACCTCCAGCGACACGGTAAAACCCTGCGCCCGGCTGCTGGTGTGCTGCAGCACCCACGGCACCATCAGCGGCCCGGCGATCTGGCCTGCGCCGTAGGTGGCGGTGATCAGCCCCATAAAACTGGCGGGTGCCACCGCCACCAGCCGCCGGGCTTCCTGCATGGCGAAGAAGGTGATCGCGGTGAACGGAAAACCCACCAGCAGGCTGCCCAGAAACAGCCCCACCACCGTGGGGCTCCAGGCGCTGGCGGCAATACCGGCGGCCTGCATCAGGTAACACGCGGCCAGCAGCATGCGGCGGTCCAGATGCAGGGGGATGCGGGTGGACAAAAACGCGCCCACCATCACCCCCACACCCAAGATCGGCCAGAACAGGTCGAGCCAGAACGAGCCTGGCAACACGTCGCGCGCAATCACGGGCAAAAAGGTGGCGGTGATGATGTAGCCAAACCCGGCCAGGCCGTAGGCCAGCGCCAGCAAGGCTTTTTCTCCCGCGTGGCTGCGTTGCTGCGGGGTGTTTGCAGCGGCTGCTGTAGTGGCAGACGCTGCGGCCACCGGGGCCGGACCGCCAAAAATCGGCCACACCCTGGCCACCAGTGCAGCGGCCAGCACACCAAACACCGCCCAGCCCGTGGCAGCCCGCCAGTCCAGTGCCACCATACCGCTGACCATCAAGCCGGTAACGGCAATCCCCGCACCGGGGCCGATGTAAATCGCCCCGGCCCAGGCAGGTTGCCCCAGCGCCGCCAGCCGAGCCAGGCACCAGCCCGAGGTGAACACAAAGGTCACCGCACTGGCCACACCCGCAGCAAACCGCAGCGTGGGCCACACACCCGGCCACTGCACAGCCATTGCAGCGGTCAACAAACACGTTGCCACCAGCCCGCCGCGCACCCAGGTGGTGTGCCGCACAGTGGGCAGCCAGGGGGCACGCGCCCAGATCCACGGCTGGAAGGTGCATAACAAGGCCCCCACCAGGTAGCCAAAATAGTTGGCGCTGGCCAGCCAGCTGGCGGCGGGCAGGTTAACCACGCCGTCGTGCAACATCATGGGCAACAAGGGGGTGAACGCAAAACGGCCAATACCCATGGCCACCGCCAAGGCCACCAGGCCCGCAAACACAATGGCCCGGGGCTGCACCGCCGGACGTACCGACGATTCAGTGCTTGCGACTACCGCCAT
The DNA here is from genome assembly GCA_017997515.1 of Burkholderiaceae bacterium. Next base: position 3,651 of record JAGOEY010000016.1, read on the forward strand.
GCCCGGGCTCCCTGGCACAGCTGCGCTTGTCTTGGTTGGTGTGTAGGCTTCATCGGGTTGCTATCGTATCTGCCCGGTTCAGGTGTCGTGCACCACCGCCTCCAGCGCGGCCACGGACACGATCTCAATGCGCCGGTAGCCCAGCTTCAGCACCCCGTCGCGCGCCAGTGCCGCCAGCTCTTTTGACAGGGTCTGGCGCGTGATGCCCAGCATCATGGCCAGGGCCTCCTGCGGCAGCGACACGGCGGGCCGCACGTCTGGCGACTGGGTGGCATCGCCACGGGCCAGTGTGAGTAACCGATGGGCCACACGGGCGCGCAGGCCGCGCAAGGTGGTGTCCTCCATCAGCCCGTACAAACCCCGCACCCGGGCCGCCAGCAGCGCCGCAATGGCCTGGGCAAAGGCCAGTCCCTGCATCTGCCGGGTGAACGCTGCGGGCGGCACCACCAACACGTCGATGGCCGTGAGCGCTGTGGCGTCGTGGGTGCGTGGTGAGCCGTCCAGCAGGGAAATCTCGCCAAACCAGTTGCCGGGCTCCAGCACCGCAAGGATCGCCTCACGCCCGTCCTGGCGCACGGTGGACACCTTGATCAGCCCTTGCACCAGCGCATAAAACCCGCCGCCCGCTGCCAGCGCTGCGTCGCCTTGGTGGAACAACATGGCGCCCGATGGCAGGCGCAGCACCTCGGCCTCGGCCAGAAGCGCCTGGCGTTCCGGCGCAGGCAAGGCCGCAAACCAGGGGTTGGCATGCAGGGCATCGAACCAGAGGCGCGGCAGGGTGGCGTTCATCGCAGGGTATGCCCTTGGATTGTCATATTTTTGACAGTTTAGCGGTGTAGCTGAAGCCTACAGTGCGCCCACTACATCCACACGGAGACTCCACGATGCAACACAAAGCAAACTTTCTGCGCATGCAGGACAGCACCCAGGCTGACTGGCAACTCATTGGTGGCGAGTTCATGCAGTTCACCACCGGCCTGCCCGACAGGGTCATCAAACACCTGCAAATTCTGGAGGGCGACTACGGCGGCTTCCCGGTAGACCGCTACACCCATTCGCTGCAGACCGCCACCCGTGCGCTGCGTGATGGCCGTGACGAGGAATATGTGGTCTGCGCCTTGCTGCACGACATCGGCGACACGCTGGGCAGCTTTAACCACCCGGACATTGCCGCCGCCATCCTCAAGCCTTTTGTGAGTGACGAAAACCACTGGATGGTGCAGCACCACGGCATCTTCCAGGGCCACTATTTCTTCCACCACATCGGGCTGGACCGCAATCTGCGCGATAACTTCAAGGCGCATCCCTCCTACGAGCGCACCGCCGAGTTCTGCGAGCTGTACGACAACCCGGCCTTCGACCCCAAGGCGGAAACCCTGCCCATCGAAGAATTCACGCCCATGCTGCGCCGCCTGATGGCCCAGCCACGCAATAGCGTTTACAAAGCCGCGCTCAAGACACCCGAACCCGCCTGAACCTCCGCCATACACCCAAGGAAACACCCCATGAATGCCACCACCCCCTCCGACATCCAGAACATGGTCTCTGCCGAAGAATGGCAGCTGCGCGTCGACCTGGCCGCCTGTTACCGCCTGGTCGCGCTGTACGGCTGGAGCGACCTGGTCTTCACCCACATCAGCGCCCGCATCCCCGGCCCCGAGCACCATTTTTTGATCAACCCCTATGGCCTGATGTTCGACGAGATCACCGCGAGCAGCCTGGTCAAGGTGGACATGCAGTGCAACAAACTCATCGAATCGCCCTACCCCGTCAACCCCGCCGGTTTTGTGATCCACAGCTCGGTGCATGCCGCGCGTGAAGACGTGCAATGTGTGCTGCACACCCATACCCGGGCCGGTGTGGCGGTGAGCGCACAAAAGAACGGTGTGTTGCCCATCAGCCAGCAAAGCACCTTTGTGCTGGCATCGCTGGCGTACCACGGCTACGAAGGTGTGGCGTTCCGCGACGAAGAAAAGCCGCGCCTGCAGGCCGACCTGGGCGAGGCCAACTTCCTCATGCTGCGCAACCACGGCCTGCTGACCTGCGGCAAGACCATTGCCGACGCCTTCCTGGCCATGTACACCTTTGAAGCCGCGTGCAAGATCCAGATCGACGCACAGGCGGGCGGCGGTGAGCTGACCCAGGTGCACCCGCAGATCCTCACCGGTGTGGCGCAGGCCATGAAGGTGCAGACCGGCGGGCTGGGTGGCGCGTTTGTGTGGCCGTCCCTCATCCGCAAGCTGGACCGAACCGACCCGAGCTACAAGCAATAGTGCTTCGTTATTGATAGCTGTCTGCGCAAGCCCTGCGTGCGCTAGAAGCCTATTTCATTCATAAAACAAAGAAAAGAGACATTCCATGGACAGTGCCGTCATCGTCACCCGTTTTTTGTTTGGCGCCTTGGCACTGGTCATGTTTGGCCTGGGGCTGTCGCTCACAGCGGCCGACTTCCAGCGCCTGCTGAAACACCCCAAGGCCGTCATGCTGGCACTCGGTCTGCAGGTCATCGGCCTGCCGCTGGCCTGTTACGCCATCATCACGGCCTTCGGGCTGCCGCCGGTGTTTGCCATCGGGCTGATGCTGCTGGCCGCGTCACCTGGCGGCATCTCGGCCAACCTGTTCTCGCACCTGTTTGGCGGCAACGTGGCGATGAACATCTCGCTGACCGCCGTGAACACACTGCTGTCCATCGTCACCCTGCCCCTCATTGCCAACTGGGCCATCGCCCACTTTGCACAAAGCGGCCAGGTGGTGCCAATGCAGACCTCCAAGCTGCTGGAAGTGATTGCCATCGTGCTGATCCCCGTGCTGCTGGGCATGGCAGTGGCGCGCAAAGCGCCGGGCTTCTCGAATCGCATGGAAAAACCCGTCAAGATCTTCAGCGCCGTGGTGCTGGCCGTGGTCACCGTGCTGGCCATCGCGAAGGAGTGGGGTTCGCTGTCCACCACCTTCGTCCAGATCGGCCCGGCTGTGCTGCTGTTTAACCTGGTCAGCCTGTTCGCCGGTTATTACCTGAGCCGCGCCGCGGGGCTGGACAAACCCCTGTCCACCGCCATTTGTTACGAGATCGGCATCCACAACTCCACACTGGCCATCTTTGTGGCCCTGAGTGTGCTGGGCAGTTACCAGCTGGCACTGCCTGCCGCGGTGTATTCCGTGGTGATGTACATCACGGCGCCGCTGTTTGGCTGGCTGGTGTTGAAGCGGCGCGGCTAAGACCTACGCCAACGTGTTTTTATAAATACGCCCGTCCTTCATGATGATCTTGAAGTTGCGCTCGGGATCGGCCACCAGGTCGATGTTCTCCAGCGGGTTGCCGTCCACCAGCAGCAGGTCGGCAAAAGCCCCCTCTTCCACCACCCCGACCTTGGCCGGATAGGGGCTGCGCAGGCCCGACATGGCCAGCAGCTCGGCATTGGTGCCGGTGGCCATGGTCAGCACTTCGGTGGGGGTGTACCAGCGCTTCATCTTGGCCAACTGCGCGCCCTGGCGGGTAGCCAGCTTGGCGTCGAACAGGGTGTCGGTGCCCCAGGCGGTCTTGATCTTGTATTTCTTGGCCAGGTTGTAGGCGGTGTCGGTGCCCGCAGTCATCTGCAACTGCTTGGCACGGCTGGCCGATCCCGCTGGGAAAGGAATCGCATCCTCGTCGTCCAGGAAGGGCTGGCCGCAGAACCAGATGCCCTTTTCCGCCATGATCCGTGCGGTGGCTTCGTCCATCAACTGGCCGTGTTCGATGCAGCGCACGCCGCCACGGATGGCCGTCTGGATGGCGCGTGGCGTGTAGGCATGCACGGCGACATAAGTGCCCCAGTTTTCTGCCGCGTCCACCGCAGCGCGAAACTCCGCCTCGGTGAACTGCGACACATCCAGCGGGTCGTAGACCGATGCGCCCCCCCACCGGCCGCCAGCTTCAACTGGCTGGCACCCAGCATGAGTTGTTCTCGCGAACGCTTGAGCACCTCGCTCACCCCGTCTGCGATCGACATCGCGCCAATGGCGTCGGTGCGCGGTGTGGGGGAGTTGTTGCCTGCGGGAAGATCGTAGGGCTGGCGGTAGTCACCGTGGCCCGAAGTCTGCGAGATCATCGCGCCCGAAGGCCAGATCCGGGGGCCGGCAAAACCACCCTCGTCGATGACACGTTTCATCGAGAAAGTGGGGCCCGCCATGTCGCGCACGCTGGTGAAACCCCGCATGAGCGTACGCTCCGCTTCCTCTGCCGCCTTGAAGTTGAGGTACGCCTCCGTAGCACTCAGCAGCGTAGCCATAGGCAGCGCCGCCATCACGGCGTGGACATGGGCGTCGATCAGCCCGGGCATCAGGGTGCGCCCGCCGCCTGCGATCACCAGCGCCCCCTCGGGCAAAGGGCGGTTTTCCGGCTCAATGGCCTTGATCTTTTGGCCCTCCACCACCACCCGCACGCCGGTGAACACCACCGGCCCCTTGGGTGCGTCCGGCGCACGCGCCAGCGTCGACTTGGAGGGCAGCACAAATGCCCCCACCAACAAGGCCGCCCCACCGCCCAGGAAAGTCCGGCGGTTCAGGGTGCCATGCAGGTGCTGGTTCAGCCGCGCAAAAGCGCAGGAAACAGGCTGACAACACAGCGTTGATCTTGGTGCACCGATAGCAAGTGGCAGAGATTGCGGCCTTGTGTCGGCCAGGATAAAAGTCACTCCAAAGCCACCTGGCCGTCACACTAGATTCACAGGACATTCAGAAAATTGGGGGTACCGGGCCCCACGCCCATACCCCCAAAGAGCACCATGGCCAAAGACTTCAGCACGATGGAGGACTCGAATACGAGCCTCAACCCCACGATCCACGACGTATCGTTGCCCTCGCGCCGCGTCTTCCTGCGCGGCGGTGTGGCCGCAGCGGCAGCGGGCCTGTTCGCCCCCATGGCACTGACGGGCTGCGCCAGCACCCCGGCCACCAGCGCCAACCCTGCAGCGCTGGGCCGCAGCATCGGTTTCAAGAGTGTGCCCATGGCCGCGCTGGACACCGTGACCGTGCCCGAGGGTTACACCGCCCGCGTGTTGTACCGCTGGGGTGACGCCGTGGGTATTGCGGGCCAGATGCCGGCCTTCAAGACCGACGGCAGCAACACGGCTGCCGAACAAAACCTGCAGGCCGGCATGCACCACGACGGCATGGCTTTCTTTGCACTCGACGGCTCGCAGCGCGGCCTGCTGGCCATGAACCACGAGTACGTGGACGACGGCCTGCTGCACACAGACGGCACGGCCAACTGGAGCGCTGCCAAGGTCAAGAAGTCGATGGCCGCCCACGGCGTGTCGGTGATCGAAGTGGAGCGCAGCAGCGGCGGCTGGAAGCAGGTGCTGCCATCCAAATACGCCCGGCGTATCACCGCCGAAACCCCCATGCTGCTGAGCGGCCCGGTGGCTGGCCATGCGATGGTGAAGACCGCCGCCGACCCCACCGGCACCCGCGTGCTGGGCACTTTCAACAACTGCGCCAACGGCCAGACGCCCTGGGGCACCTACCTCACCTGCGAAGAAAACTTCGCCAACTACTTTGAGGGCCCGGCCAACCCGGACGCGCACCAGAAACGCTGGGGCATCAAGAAGGGGGGCGCTGCGGCTTACCGCTGGAACGAATTCGAGGAACGTTTCGACGCCAACAAACACCCGAACGAGGCCAACCGTTTCGGCTGGGTGGTCGAGATCGACCCGATGGACCCGACCTCCACCCCCATCAAACGCACTGCCCTGGGCCGCGCCGCACACGAAGGTGCCGCCACTGCCGTGACCGATGCAGGCCGCGCCGTGGTCTACATGGGGGAAGACTCACGTTTTGAATACATCTACAAGTTCGTCAGCCGCGACGCCGTGAAGCCCGGCGGCTTTGCAGCCAACCGCGAACTGCTCGACCACGGCACGCTGTATGTGGCCCGTTTTGACGCCGACGGCACCGGTGAATGGCTGCCCCTGACCCAGGGCAAAGGCCCCCTCACCACCGACAAGGGTTTTACCAACCAGGGCGACGTACTCATCAAGGCCCGCCAGGCCAGCGACCTGCTGGGCGCCACCAAGATGGACCGCCCCGAGTGGACCACGGTGGACCCGATCACCAAACAGGTCTACTGCACCCTGACCAACAACAGCAACCGGGGCCAGCCCGGCCAGCCGTTTATGGACGTGGCCAACCCGCGCGCCAACAACACCATGGGCCAGATCATCCGCTGGCAGGAAAAGGGCGACCTCGACGCCACCACCTTCACCTGGGACCACCTGGTGCTGGCCGGCGACCGCACGCTGCCCCGCTATGAAGCGCAAGGCAACATCCAGGGCGACACCTTCGGCAGCCCCGACGGCCTGTGGGTCGACCCGCGTGGCGTGTTGTGGATCCAGACCGACGTGTCCACCTCCACCCTGGGCAAGGGTGACTACATCAACATGCCCAACAACCAGATGCTGGCCTGCGACCCCACCGCCCCCGGTGGCCCGCAGATCCGCCGTTTCCTGGTCGGCCCGAACGGCTGCGAGATCACCGGCATCACCGCCACGGCGGATTTGAAGACCTTCTTTATCAACATCCAGCACCCGGGTGAACCGGCCGATGAACGCAGCGACCCGGCGCAGCCGCTGAAGATTTCGAAGTGGCCCGATGGTGCCGGGCGTCCACGCTCTTCAACAGTGGTGATTACCAAGAACGACGGCGGCGTGATCGGGACCTGAGCTGCAATAACGCTATCAAAACAAAAGCGCCCTGCGCCCGATTGACGGGCGCAGGGCGCTTTTTTGATGCCTAAAAATGGCTTGTCAGAGGCGCTCAGCCACCCACGCCTGCACCGATGCCAGCGCCGCAGGCAAGCCCGCCACGTTGGTGCCACCCGCCATAGCCAAATCAGGCTTGCCGCCGCCTTTGCCGCCCACCTGCTGGGCCACAAAGTTGACGAGCTCACCGGCCTTGACCTTGGCTGTGTTATCGGCGCTCACCCCAACGGCGATCTGCACCTTGCCACCGTCGACGGACGCCAGCACCACTACGGCGCTTTTCAGTTTGTCCTTGATCTTGCCGACGCTGTCGCGCAGCGTCTGGGTGTCGGCACCGTCGAGCTGGGCGACCAGCAGCTGGATGCCGTTGATGTCCACCGCTTGTTTCAGCAGCTCGTCACTTTGTGCGGCGGCGAGTTTGCCTTTGAGGGCGGTGACTTCTTTTTCCAGCGCCTTGACCTGCTCCAGCGCCAGGCTGATGCGGGGTTGCAGGTCGGCCACGGGCACTTTGAAGCTGCCTGCGGCCTGTTGCACCGTGCGCTCCAGGTCCTGCAGGTAGACCAGCGCGTTCTGGCCGGTGATGGCTTCGATACGGCGCACACCGGCGGCCACGCCGCCTTCGGCCACAACCTTGAACAGGCCGATGTCACCGGTGCGCTGCACATGGGTGCCACCGCACAGTTCGCGGCTGGTGCCGATGTCGAGCACACGCACGGTTTCGCCGTATTTCTCGCCGAACAGCATCATCGCGCCGGTTTTCTGGGCCGACTCGATGTCCATCACACGCGCCTGGGTGGGTGCGTTGGCGAGGATTTCGGCGTTGACGCGGGCTTCGATCTCGGTGATCTCGGCGTCAGTGACCGGGCCGTTGTGGGTGAAGTCAAAACGGGTGCGCTCGGCGTTGACCAGGCTGCCCTTTTGCTGCACGTGGGTGCCCAGCACTTCGCGCAGGGCCTTGTGCATCAGGTGCGTGGCGCTGTGGTTACGAACGGTGGCGGCTCGCACTGCCGTGTTGACCTGGGCAGTGACGGTGTCACCCACGTTCAGCGTGCCGGACTCCACGGTGCCCTGGTGGCCAAACACGTCGGCCTTGACCTTTTGCGTGTCGCCCACTGCGAAGCGGGCGGAGCCGCTGGTGAGTACACCTTCATCACCCACCTGGCCGCCCGACTCGGCATAGAACGGTGTGGTGTCGAGCACCACGGTGCCGGTTTGGCCTTCATTCAGGGCTGCAACGCCCACCCCGTCTGCGTAGAGCGCTACTATTTTTGCAGTGGACTCCAGCGCTTCGTAACCCACGAAGGTGTTAACCGCACCGGTGTATTCCAGCGCACGGTCCATCTTGAACTTGCCTGCGGCGCGGCCCATGGCCTTTTGGCGTTCCATGGCGGCGGTAAAACCGGCTTCGTCCACGGACAGGCCGCGTTCACGCGCCACGTCGGCCGACAGATCGAGCGGGAAGCCGTAGGTGTCGTGTAACTTAAACGCCACTTCACCGGGCAGGACCTGCACGCCGCCCGCCAGCGCTGCGTCAAGGATTTGCATGCCGTTGGCCAGCGTCTCGAAGAAACGTTCTTCCTCGGTCTTGAGCACATCGGTGATACGTTGCTGCTGCGCTGCGAGCGCGGGGTAGGCCTCGCCCATCAGCGCGACCAGGTCGGGCACGAGTTTGTGGAAGAAGGGTTTGGTCTGGCCCAGCAGGTAACCGTGGCGGATGGCGCGGCGGATGATGCGGCGCTGCACATAGCCACGGCCTTCGTTGCCGGGAATCACACCGTCGCTGACCAGGAAGGACGTGGCGCGGATGTGGTCGGCAATCACACGCAGGCTCTTGTGGCCCAGGTCTTTTTCGCCGGTTTCGCGGGATGCGGCCTTGATCAGGGCGTCAAAAATGTCGATTTCGTAGTTGCTGTGCACGTGCTGCAGGATGGCAGCCAGGCGCTCCAGGCCCATGCCCGTGTCCACGCAGGGCGCGGGCAGCGGTTTGACCGAGCCGTCGGGCTGCATGTCGAACTGCATAAACACGTTGTTCCAGATCTCGATGTAGCGGTCGCCGTCCTGCTCGGGGCTGCCGGGTGGGCCGCCTGCGACGTCAGGACCGTGGTCGTAGAAGATTTCAGAGCACGGGCCACACGGGCCAGTGTCAGCCATCATCCAGAAGTTGTCGGACTGGTACTTACCGCCCTTGTTGTCACCGATACGCACCACACGTTCGGGTGGCAGGCCGATCTCTTTGGTCCAGATGTCGTAGGCCTCGTCGTCGTCGATGTACACCGTGGCCCAGAGTTTCTCGGCCGGCAGTTTGTACACCTCGGTCAGCAGCTCAAACGCCCACTTCAGCGACTCGCGCTTGAAGTAGTCGCCAAAACTCCAGTTGCCCAGCATTTCAAAGAAGGTGTGGTGGCGCGCGGTGTAACCCACGTTTTCCAGGTCGTTGTGTTTGCCACCGGCGCGCAGGCAGGCCTGCACCGAGGCCGCACGCACATAAGGGCGTTTGTCCACACCCAGAAACACGTCCTTGAACTGCACCATGCCCGAGTTGGTGAACATCAGCGTCGGGTCGTTGCCCGGCACCAGAGAACTGCTGGGCACGACCGTGTGGCCCTTGGAGGCGAAGAAATCCAGGAACGTCTTGCGAATGTCGGCAACGGTGATGGTCATGCTTTTCACTTTGATGGGGCGGGCTTCGAGGGGCACCGGGCGCAAAGCTGCTTGCCACGCGCGCGGAACCCGTGATTTTAGCCGGGCGTGGCACGGCGGCGACTGCACGCGGGTTTGCGGGGATTTACGATGCCCCTAGGGTTGCCGACACTGCACAGCTATCCATACCAACACAGACAAACAAACCAACAAGGCCACGCACCATGGGATCTTTCGTTTTCCAGACCGTCCCCACCATCGTTGTGCAGACGGGTGCCGCCGCCAGCCTGGGCGAACTGCTGCAAAAACGCTTCGCCCCGGGCCGCGCCTGTGTGGTGACCGACAAGTTCCTCTACACCAGTGGCCTGCTGCAGCCCGCGCTGGACAGCCTGGCGCGCACGGGCTGGACGGTACTGGTCATCAGCGACGTACAGGCCGACCCACCTGACCAGGTGGTGCTGGGTATTGCCGACCGCGCCCGCTCGTTTGGCACCGAGGTGGTGATTGGCCTGGGCGGCGGCTCATCCATGGACGTGGCCAAGCTGGTGGCTGTGTTGCTGGCAGGCGGGCAGCCACTGGAGGACATGTACGGCATCGACAAGGTGCTGGGTGACCGCCTGCCGCTGGTGCAGATTCCCACCACCGCTGGCACCGGCTCGGAGGTCACGCCCATTGCCATCGTGACCACCGGCGCCACCACCAAAAGCGGCATCGTGGCGCGCCAGCTGTATGCCGACATGGCCATTCTGGACGCCGAACTGACACTCGGCCTGCCGCCCAGCATCACCGCCGCCACGGGGATCGACGCGATGGTGCATGCCATCGAGGCGTTTACCAGCGCCCGGCTCAAGAACCCGCTGTCGGACCATCTGGCAATCAAAGCGCTGCAGTTGCTGGCAGACAACCTGGTCGAGGTCTGCCGCAACGGTGCCAACGTGCAGGCGCGTGAAGCCGTGCTGCTGGGCGCGATGCTCGCGGGCCAGGCTTTTGCCAACGCGCCCGTGGCCGCCGTACACGCCCTCGCCTACCCGCTGGGTGGAGTATTTCACCTGCCGCACGGGCTCAGCAATGCGCTGGTCTTGCCGCATGTGCTGCGTTTTAACGCCGAAGCGGCAGCGCCACATTACGCCGCGCTGGCTGACGCGCTGTTACCAGGCACCACGGGCGACCACCATGCCAAAACCGCCGCTTTTATCAACCACATCGAAGCCCTGATCACCGCCACGCAAATGCCCAACCGCCTGCGCGACCACGGTATCCAGCAAGCCGACCTGCCCCGGCTGGCCGCCGACGCCATGCTGCAGACCCGGCTGCTGGTGAACAACCCGCGTGAGGTGCTAGAGGCCGATGCGCTGGCGATTTACCAGCAGGCGTATTAACAAAGACGCTCTGCAGGCGTGTATGACGCAATTACTACTAATTTGATAGCTACATGCGCACATGGGACGTGCGCTTGAGGCCAATTTCTTTATAGAAATTGGCCTTTTTCACGTCTGCAGCCTGGAAGCCCGTGGCCAGTAGATACGCGGGCCGCACCACGCACTTCACCCGCATCCCGCCCCTCTTCCCCAGGCTGGTGCCCAACGCACCAGCACGGCACAGAACCGTGCCCCAAAACACCCCAAAACGCACGCGCCAAGCGCAAAAAAAGCTGGCACGCAACCTGCTAAATACCCTGAGAAGATATTTTAAATATTTTATTAATATATTAATAAGTCGCTCGAAGCAACATCAAGCAACACGGCTTTCCGTCCTCAACCTTCGTTTATTTCAGGAGTTTTCACCCATGAGCAATCCCCGCTGGACCGGCATTTTCCCCGCCATCACTACCAAGTTCCACGCCGATGAAAGCATTGATGCCGAAGGCACGGCCCGCCACATCGACTTCCAGATCCGCAACGGCATCCACGGCCTGGTCACCTGCGGCTCGCTCGGTGAAGCCAGCACGCTGACGCTGGAAGAAAAACTCGAAGTCACCCGCATCGCCATTGAAGCGGCTAAGGGCCGCATCCCCGTGCTGGCCAACGTGTCCGAAACCAGCACCCGCGAAGCGCTGCGTTTCATCAAGGGCGCCAACGCCCTGGGTGTGGACGGCTACATGGTCATGCCTTCCGTCATCTACGTGGCGGATGCCCGCGAAGCCATCGCCAACGTGCGCGCCATGGCCGAAGCGGCCAAAAAGCCCATCATGGTTTACAACAACCCCATTGCCTACCGCGTGGACATGAAGCCCGAACATTTCGCCGAGCTGGCGGACTGCGAATGGGTGGTGGCCATCAAGGAGAGCTGTGGCGACATCCGCCGCGTGACCGACCTGCGCCTGGCCCTGGGCGACCGCTTCCAGCTGTTCCTGGGTGTGGACGACCTGGCTTTTGAAGGCCTGGCGCTGGGCTGCGACGGCCTGCTGGCCGGTGTGGGCTGTGCGTTCCCGCGTGAGACCGTTGCGCTGTACGACCTGATGAAGGCTGGCAAATACGCCGAAGCGCTGAAGCTGTACCAGTGGATGACGCCGATGCTGCATCTGGACGTGTCCAACAAGCTGGTGCAAAACCTGAAGCTGATCGACCTGCTGGTGGGTGTGGGCACCGAGCACATGCGCCTGCCACGGATGCCGCTGATCGGTGAAGAGCGTGCCTTTATCGAAGGTGTGGTCAAGAAGGCGCTGGACACCCGTCCGGCCGAATACCAATCCGTTGCCTAAATCCGCCCGCAGCCCCTGGACCTTGTTCAAGGGCTGCGCTTCTGCCTGCTCTCCACCACAACGCCACAACAACACCATGGAAGAACACGCCACCACACGCGGGGGTTGGACCCGCTGGGTGCTCGACGCATCGGACTTTGTCCTGCGGTGCGAGCGCCATTTGTTAACAGGCCTGATGGGCCTGCTGATTGCGCTGGTGCTGCTGAACGTGGTCACGCGTTACAGCGGCGTCCCCATCTACTGGGTGGACGAGGCCTCGGTCTACTGCGTCGTCTGGCTGACCTTTATCGGTGCCTCTGCCATGACGCGGCTGCGGCTCGACTTTGCGGTCACGCTGCTGACCGACAAGCTGGGGGAAAAGGCGGCACGGATTGCCAAAGCCTCTGCGTCTGGCGGTGTGTTGCTGCTGGGGCTGGCCTTGCTGGCCATGTGCTGGGTCTGGATGGACCCGGTGGGTATCACCCGTTACGGCTTCGACGCGAAAGAATACGCGGCGGAAACCTTCAACTTTCTCTACACCGAAAAAACACAGACGCTGGAATGGCCCACCTGGATGGTGCAAACCATCCTGCCCATCTTCGCGTTCACCCTCAGCCTGCATGCGCTGTCCAACCTGATTGAAGACCTCGGAGTGCAGCCCAAACGCGCGCACCACGGGTTCAACATCGCCAACGCCGACGTGGTGAACTAGATGCTGACTACATTTTTCTTCCTGGCGATCATGCTGGTGGGTGTGCCGATTGGTGCATGCCTGTGCCTGGCGGGTATCTTCTTTATCTTCCAATCCGGCGACACGGTGCTGTTCCAGTCGTTTCCGACGCAGATGTTTGGCGGGGTGGACAGCTACAGCTTGATCGCGATTCCGCTGTTCATCCTGATTGGTGAAATCATGAACGGCGGTGGTATCACCAAACGCCTGGTGGATCTGTCGCTGGCCTTTATTGGTTCGGTCAAGGGTGGCCTAGCCTATGTGAACATTTTGGCAAACATGCTGGTGTCGTCAATCATTGGTTCGGCCACCGCGCAGGTCGCCATCATGAGCCAGATCATGGTGCCCGAGATGGAGAAACAAGGCTACGACAAGACCTTTGCCGCCGGGCTTACGGTGTATGGCGGCATGCTCGGCCCCATCATCCCGCCGTCGGTGATGTTTGTGGTCTACAGCGTGCTGGCGCAGGTGGCGGTGGGCGACATGTTGATCGCGGGCATCATCCCCGGGGTCATCCTCACGATCCTGTTTTTCATCGTGATTGCGTGTATGGGGTTTATCTATGACTACCCCCGCACCGCCAAACGCACCATCAAGGAGCGGCTGCACACCATCGTCACCGCCTGCCCCACGCTGCTGATCCCCATCGTGATTGTTGGCTCAATCCTGGGCGGTTTTGCCAACCCGACCGAAGCGGCTGCGGTGGGCGCGGTGGCGGCCATTCTGGTGGGCCGCTACGTCACCAAGGAATTCCACTACCGCATGATTCCGCAGATCCTGCTGAAGTCGGCGATCTACTCGGCGGTGGTGCTGTTTCTGGTGGCGGCGGCGGCAG
>JAGOEY010000139.1 GCA_017997515.1 Burkholderiaceae bacterium
GCCATGCAGGCCGCTTGCCAGCGCGCCGATGAACTGGGCAACGAGTTTGGCGGTTGACGCACTGAACCTTTAAGCAAAATGAGCCGCCAGCGCTTATCCAGAAAGCGCAAGCAGCTATATTTTCTATAGCAAATTCAGCCTGTACACCCCACCCTCAGGCGTGGATTTTCTTCAACCAGGCCACCAGCTCTTTGCTGATGAGCGCCTGGTTGATGGCATCGTCGGGCTGCTGCACCCACTGGCGCACGCGGTTCACCGCTGTGAAGCCTACGTTGTCAAACCGATCCCCCAAGCCCTGGATGTAAGGGAACTTGGCCGACTGGTTGCTCACCCCCAGAAAGTGAAAGTACACGCCATCGCCCCGCGCTTGCGAGGCCTTGAGCAGCTCGGTGGTTCGGGCTTCGTCGGCGCTTTCGCCATCGGTCACAAAAAAGATCAGCGTCTGGCGGGGGGTGGCTGCAGGTGCCGGGGCCGCACCGCCGCCAAACAGGCGACCCAGGAAGCCCTTGGGCTTGTCGGCGGCCATCCAGCCAAAATCGGTCAGCACACGCTCGAGCACGTACGAGTAGTCCGTGGCGCCGTTGTAGCCGGGGCAGTCGATGATCTCGCGCTGCACATAACCGTCATAGTTCTTGGCGCTCACATCGGCGGCGTGGTGCACGTTGCGGGGGCCATTGGAGAAGGTGTAGACCTCCATCTTCTGGTCGGGGTCGAACAGGGCGGCCCAAGGAATCAGGCGCGTGAGCAAGTCGTTGGTCACGCCCTCGCGGTGCTCGTCGTCAAACGATCCTGACACATCCATCACAAAAGCCACGTTCACCTGGGGCGTTTCGCTCACCCCCGCTTTGGCTAGGTTCAACACCAGGGCTTGTTGTGATTTGTTCAGGTCCAGGGTCAATGCCATGTTGTGCGTTCCAAAAGTTGAAAGAAAGGGGTTAAAAAGGGGCTATCCGACACAGCTCAGGCGCCATGCAGTCGGCCCAACAGGGCTTGAAGCTGCTGCGCCAGGGCGTAGCGTTCGGTGTCGTTCATGTCTGTGATCTGGCGGGCCTGGGTGGCCAGCGCCACTTGCTCCATCCAGGCAGGCAACGCCAGCAGCACGGTGTCCTGGATGCGGTGGATCAGGCCATCCAAGCTGTGTTGGCTGCCCTGGCGCAGCTGTAGCCCGCCCTGGATATGCACCACCGTCTGCGCCAGCGCGCTGGCCCGTTGCAGCAGCGCGTAGGCGCGCGGGTCCGCACCAGAATCAAGGGTATCGGCCAGCACATCAGCCACATAGTGCGCCGCCAGGCTCAGGGCCTCCAGGCGCACGGCCAGCGGGGCCAGTTCGCTGCACACGCCCTGCAAATCGGCCTGCAGGGTGCGCAGGGCGGGCAAGGCATCGGCCAGGTGCTGGCGCAGTTGCGCCAGCTCGCCCTGGCTGGATTGCAGCCGCTCGGCAGGCCCGGCGCTGCGCTTCCAGAACCGCAGCGGCGTCTTGGCCGGTGCCAACCATTCTTCGGCCATGTCCTGCAGCAACGCATGCAGCCGCGCGATGTGGCGCAGGCTGGTCTGCAGCGTGGTGGACTGGGTGATTTGCAGCGAGGCATCGACCAGCGCGCCATAGCGCTGCTGCGCCTCATCGCCCCAGCGGGCGGCCTGCGCGGTGCCGAGGGTATCGACGATGGTGGCCTGCAGCAGCTGCTGGGCTTGCTGCAACGCCTCGGGCGTGGCCGCTGCAAAGCGTTGGGCCAGCTCGGGCAGGCTGACTTGCACCCCCCGGCGGATGGTGCCCGGCACCACCGAGGGCGGGGCCTTGCGGGCAACTGCGGCAAGGCCCTCGGACACAGAGGACTGGGCAGCCGCCTGCCCCGGCGCCTGGGGGGATGCCGTTGTTGCAGCAGCGGCAATGGTGGTAACGATGGTGGTTGCGGCAGGGGATTGGACGGCCCTGCTGGCAGGCGGCGCAGCAACAGCTGCAGGCACCACCGGGGGCGCAGTGGCAGATGCGCCCGGCCCAATCACCGTAGCCCGCAGCGCCATGCCATTGCCCACCGCAGGCCTTGGCGCAGCGGCAGCGGCGGGCACGGTGCTGGCCTGCGGCGGTGCAGGCGTTTGAGGCGTGTGGGTGATGACTTTGGGCTTCATCCAGCAACAGGCAGTGGACGAGGCAGTGTTCGGTCAAAACCCCGACCCTGCGCCATCCATCCGATCAGGAAAAGTGCGAGAGGATGAAGTTGAAATCGCCGTTGAAGCCGCTGCCTGCGGCCAGATAGTGCCAGCCGCTGCCGTCCAGCAGCAAGCTGCCCATCTGCACCGCGTTGAACTGCCCAAATTCGTTGGACAACTGGTACTCGCCCAGCACCAGGCCCTGGTCGTTCTTGATGCGGATACCAGCGCTTTTCACGGACGAAAAGTTGGCCCCGGCAGCGGCATGGATGGTCACAAACACCGGGATTTCATTGACGCCCGAAGGAATCCGGCTGCCGTCGATGGACAGCATCTCGTCCACGTCCTTTTGCAAACCCGAGCGAGCATCCCCTGAGTGGGTGATGCCTTGCTCAGGCGTGGAGAACGAGCCATCGGCATTGGTGACCAGCGTGCCCTGGGGGTTGGTTTTCTTGGCGTTGTAGGTGCTGAGCACCTGGTCAAAGCTGGTGACCTTGGCACCGGCGCCGCTGTTGGTGGCCAGCAGTGCGTGGGCGTCCAGGTCGTGGGCTGATTCCCAGTACAACTCCACCGTGAAGCGGGCGGGTTTGGCCAGGTTCAACGACAGCTTGGGGGCGGTATCACCGGGCTTGGAGAGCTTGAGTTCGAGGGCCATGGGGTTCCTTTGCGAAGGTCAGTGCTTATCAATACTTGATCGGTTGGTCTGGGCGCAGCTGCTGGCCCACCGCCAGCATGTCCTGGCGGGCCTGGGCAAACATCTCGCGGGCCTGGGCAAACTTCTGCTGGTTGTCGGCACGGGCTTGCTCTACCACGCCCACCAGCTGCGCGGTGTCGGCCACGATGGCCTGCAGCTGCTGCGCCTGGGCCAGGCGGTTGTCGCCGGGCGCGTTGGCGGCCTTGGTGACCACGTCTTTCATCAAGGCCGAGCGCACGCCCGCCAGGTTCTGGTCCAGCGCCGCGCCCTGGTCGGCCAGTTGCTGCACCGACTGGGTGACCAACGCGCCGTGCAGCGTGAGCAGCGTCATCTTGATGCTGGCAAAGCGGCTGGAGGCGGTGGTGGTGGTCTCTTGCAGTGTGGCAATGGCAGCGTTTTGCAGTTGCCGGATCACCAGTTGATCCGCAGGCAGGCGGCTGAGCGTGCCTTCCAGCGCCAGCGCCCGCGATTCGAGCGCCTGCAGCTTGTCCTTGAGTTCGGTGACATGGGCCGTGTCTTGCGGGTTGCCGGGCTGGGCGCTCTGCTCAGCCTGCGCCACCTGCTCACGCGCCCGCGCCAGCAACAACGACAGGAAGGCCACGACCACAACGAAATCGCTGTAGCGGTCGCGGTAGGACTCCTTGAGCTGCTCCAGCGCCCGGATTTCGGTGTCCAGCTTGTGCTGCTCCTGGCGCAACTCGCTGTCCATCTTTTGCACCACATCGACCAGCGTCTTGGTCTTGCCCAAGGCGATGCGACGGGTTTCTTCCCACACCTCGGCCAGTGCCTTGGCAGCCGCCGCCTTGTTGAACAGGCTGCCAATGCGCGAGAGCAAGGTGGGCTCGGGGTTCAGGATGCGCTGCGCCAGCGCGGGCAGGTCTTCCTTGTCTACCGCCTCTTTCAGGTTCGCGATCAGCTTGAAAATCTGCGGGTTGTTGCCCTGTTCGATGCGCGAGAGAAAGCCATCGAGCGTGCGGTGCAGGGCCGTTTCCACATCACCGCCCAGAGTGACGATTTCGCGGGTGGGCAGGGTCAGAAAGTCCACCTGCGCCAGGTTTTGCTGCGCCAACTGCATCTGATCTTCCCGCAGGGTGACAGGGAAGTGCGCAGGCAAGGCCGCCACCGCCAACACGGCAGGTTGCGCCACCACGGCGTCCAGCACAGCGGGCTGCGGCACCAGGGGGCTGCCGCCAATCACGGTCACGGTCCGGGGAGAAGGGGGGGTCATGCGCGTCTGTGGTTGCGAAGGGGTGGCCAGTTTACTGGCGCCACAGGTAGCTGGCGGCAATGCCAGCGAACACGGTGGCCCCCAACCAGTGATTAATTCGAAACGCTTTGAAACAGCCTTCACGGGTACGGGTACGGATGAGCGTGAAGTGCCACACGGCTTGGGCAATGGCTACAGCCATTGCTACATAAAAAATAGCACCCAGCGCTTTATCCATGAGCGCTACAGCCCAAATTCCTATAAAAAGCAGATAGAACAGAACAATACCCGCCACATCGAAGCGCCCCAGGGTGATGGCCGAGGTCTTGATGCCGATCTTGAGGTCGTCGTCCCGGTCCACCATGGCGTATTCGGTGTCGTAGGCCAGCACCCAGAACAGGTTGCCCAGCCACATCCACCAGGCCACGGCAGGCACGCTGCCCTGCACGGCGGCAAAGGCGATGACGATGCCAAAGTTGAACGCAATGCCCAGCACCGCCTGCGGCATGGCAATGATGCGCTTGGTGAATGGGTAGGCAATGGCCACCAGCACGGCGGGCACGGACCAGAGGATGGCTGCGGTTTTGGTGGTGAGCACCAGGCCAAACGACACCAGCGCCAGCACTGCGCCGAGGCCCAGCGCCTCCTTCACGCTCACGGCGCCCGTGGTCACAGGCCGCTGCGCGGTGCGCTTGACGTGCTTGTCAAAGTCACGGTCGGCCACATCGTTCACGCAGCAGCCCGCGCTGCGCATCAGGATGGTGCCCAGCACAAACACCACCAGCAAGTGCCAGCCCGGAAACCCATCGGCCGCAATCCACAGCGCGCTCAGCGTGGGCCACAGACACACCAGCCAGCCCGCAGGGCGGTCCCAGCGGATCAGGTCGAGGTAGAGCGAAAAACGGCTGCGGGGCGTGGGGGGGGTGACGGTGGCGGTCATGGGGCGGGATTTTCGCCCATGCCCAGCGCGGATATGAAAAACGCCCGGGGCCTTTCGGCCACCGGGCGCTGACGTCAAAAAGGTGCGAACCTTACTCTTCAAGCAGCGAACGCAGCATCCACGCCGTTTGCTCGTGCACCGTCAGGCGCTGGGTCAGCAGGTCGGCCGTGGGCTCGTCGCTGGCCTTGTCGGCCAGAGGGAACAGGCTGCGAGCGGTGCGGGCCACGGCCTCGTGGCCTTCCACCAGCACGCGCACCATGTCCAGTGCCTTGGGCGGCTTGGCGGGTGCGTCGGGCACGGTGGCCAGCTTGCCAAACTCGGCATACGAGCCCGGCGCCACATGGCCCAGCGAGCGGATGCGCTCGGCGATCGGGTCGACCGCGTTCCACAGCTCGGTGTACTGCGCCATGAACATGGTGTGCAGCG
>JAGOEY010000140.1 GCA_017997515.1 Burkholderiaceae bacterium
TGAAACAAGGCAGCGGTCTGGGGGTATTGGCTGCCTGCCGTGAGAGAGATCCGCGTAAAAAGGTGGTGGTGCTCAGCAACTACGCAACACCCGACATCCGAACCCGTTGTGCCCAGCTAGGTGCCGACGCCGTGTTCGACAAGTCCAATGAAATAGATGCGCTGGTGGACTACTGTATTGCGCAGTCAGGTTCCGCAGCAGCCTCTTCTGCGGCTTGACCCGTTTGACGGGCAGCACTTCGGCACGCAGTGTGTGGCGTTTCGCACCGCCATCCACAAGCCCCCTCCAGGGCTTGCGTCACACCCTGGCGCAGTGCCAATCAATCGATCAGTTTGTTTTTCAGCGCGTAGTAGGTCAAGTCGCTGTTCGACGCCAAACCCATTTTTTCCATAAGCCGCGTGCGGTAGGTGCTCACCGTCTTCACACTCAGCGACAGCGACTTGGCAATATCCCCTGCCGTCTCCCCTTTGGCCAGCTTCAGGAACACCTGAAACTCACGCTCGGACAGTTGTTCATGGGCAGGCACGTCGCCTTTGCGCGTCAATTGCTGCGCCAGCAACTCCGCCACCGCGGGTGTGATGTGGCGACGGCCCAGTGCGATGGTGCGGATGGCATTCACGATATCCGCCGGGTCACACTCCTTGTTGAGGTAACCACTTGCACCCTGGCGGATCAGGTTCAGCGCGTACTGCTCTTCCGGGTACCCACTCAGGATCAGGATGCCCATGTCGGGCGCCTTTGCGCGGATCATGGCCAACGCATCAAGCCCCGACTGGCCCGGCATGGCCAAGTCCATGATGAGCACGTCAATTTCTTCGGCGCGGATGAGGTCGATGGCTTCACGCCCACTACCAGCCTCCCCCACCACACGCAGGTCCACGTGGTCCGAAAAGAACTGCCGCAAGCCTGCCCGCACAATGGCGTGGTCGTCAACGATGCCGATTTTGATCATTCTGGATTTTAGGAGGTAGTGATGCGATGGTTCTCTGTTCCAAAAATGGCCGTCAGTTTGCCACTGGCTATTCTGGCAGCATTCTCTTTGGTTGGCATCAATGAAACGGGCTATACCCGCTCCACAGCGGCACTGGAGGACATTGCCCACTCGCAGCAAACACGCGCTGCGGTCAGCCAGTTGCTGCAGAACATGCTGGACGCCGAAACCGGACAACGCGGCTACTTGCTGACCGGAGACACACGTTACCTCCAGCCCTACGACACGGCCGTGGGCAACATCAACCAGAACCTGGATGCCTTGCGGGTGGTGTACCAGGGCGATGCGCCGCAGTTGGCGAACTTCCTCCAGCTGTCGCAGCATGTGTCCCGCAAACTCTCCGAGATGGAGCTGAGTGTTCGCCTGCGCAAACAAGACAACGAAGACGCATGGAAGTTCATCATGATGACCGATGTGGGCAAGGAGCAGATGGATGCCATCCGCACCCAGTCGCAAAGCCTGGTAGCAGCCAGCACCCACCGGATGAAACAGGCCCAGGCACAAATCACCCAGGCACTGCTACTGTCACGCATCGGGATTGCGATGGTGGCCCTCGTCGGGCTGCTGGCTTTTTACATGTACCTGCGGCAGACCACCGCCTTGCAGCGTTCTGGTGAACGTGAGCAGCAGTCGCTTGAACGGGAGCGACTGCGGCTCGAAGACCAGGTGCGCGACCGCACCGCCACACTGGCCGAGTTGGCCACCCACCTGCAGCAGGTGCGTGAAGAAGAACGTGGCCATCTGGCACGTGAACTCCACGATGAACTGGGCGCGTTGCTCACGGCGGCCAAACTGGATGTGGCGCGCCTCAAGTCCAAGATCGGAACCCTGTCACCCGATGTGGTGGAACGTCTGGGCCACCTCACCGAAACACTGAACACCGGTATTGCCCTCAAGCGCCGCATCGTGGAAGACCTGCACCCGTCGTCGCTTTACCACCTGGGCCTGACAGCGTCCCTCGAAATCCTCACCCATGAGTTCTCCAACCACTCGGGCATCCCTATCAACACCGACTTGGACACGGTGGAGATTGACGCCGCCGGGCAGCTGACCATCTACCGGCTGATCCAGGAGTCGCTGACCAACATCGGCAAATACGCCGAAGCCACGCTCATCACCGTCACCGTCCAAAACTACACCGGTCATGTACAGGTCGATGTACATGACAACGGCAAGGGTTTTGACATGGCGCATGTACGTCCATCGACCCACGGCATTGCGGGCATGCGCCACCGGGTGGAAGCTGCAGGAGGGCGGCTGACCGTGATCTCTTCACCCGGCAACGGCACCCATATCTCCGCAGCACTTCCCACACACACGTAAGAACGTATTTACCTCCTAAGTGGCTTGTAGGCCGGGTCCTACCTGCCATGTAACGCGGCACTGACAAATGCTCAGGCGTGTTACCGATGCGCGGGGTGCCCTGGCGTCCGTAAGCTTGCAGCAGGCGATTCGAAAACGAATCCCACCAACTCTGGGGCCTTGCCCTTTACAGGAGATGAACATGCTGCATTACGCCGTTGTCTTTTTCATCATTGCCTTGATCGCCGCAGTCTTCGGTTTCGGCGGCATTGCCGCCGGTGCTGTGGGTATTGCCAAGATCTTGTTCTTTGTGTTCGCGATCATGGCCATCGTGAGTTTTGTGGTCAGCCTGGTGCGCAAGGGATAGGCCGTCAACGCACGGCACACCTGACCCGTTTTTACGTATTACTGCAAAGGAATTCACCATGAATACCACCACCCAAAAAGCCACTGAAGCCGTGAGCAACACAACGGACAACGTGCTCAAAACAGCGGAAAACGCCGTTGAATCGACCCGCGCATTTGCCAGCGATTCACTCGACAAAGCCGGTGACAAAGTGCGTGAACTGCGCCGCGATGGATCAAAGGCAGTGGACCAGCTCGGCACCAAGGCACAGGAGTTTGCTGCCAAGGGCAAAGAGCTTGCAGCCGACGCCACCACCCGTGTGCGTGACCAGGTCTCGCAGTACGCCAAAGCTACCGAAGACTATGTGCACGAAAAACCCGTGCAATCGGTGCTGATTGGTGTGGCCGCTGGTGCAGCCATTGCAACTGCCGCCTTGCTTGCCAGCCGCAAACGCGACTGATCCCCCATTTACTTTTTCTCTGTCCCGGTTCCCGTTCGTTTAATAACTTCAAAGGAAATACCATGAACTTCGCTCGTACCATCGCCTTCGCCGCCATCACTGGTGTCACCGTCCTGACCTCTGTCGGCTGCTCTGTGGCCCGTGAACAGCAAACCCTCGGCTCCTATGTGGACGATGCCGGCATCACCACCGCCGTGAAGGCCAAAATGGCTGAAGACAAAACCGTGTCCGCAACATCCATCAGCGTGGAAACACTGAATGGCACTGTGCAACTCTCCGGTTTTGCCAAGTCGCAAGCTGAAAAGTCCCAGGCCGAACGTATCGCCCGCAATACCAACCATGTGAAAGATGTGCGCAACAGCATCGTTGTGCGCCCTTAACACTCACAGTTGAACTCTGCTGACGGCAGAGTCGCTCACGAACAATCGGCCCGCCATTGCCCATGGCGGGCCGATTTTCTTTGAGGCCAGCGCAGACAGTTCAGAAGCGGTAGCTGGCAAACACACCAAAAGTGTTTTGCGCCTTCTTTTCGGTGATGGGACTGTTGGCCGCGTCACCGCGCAAGCGGCTGGTGGTGAAACGTGCGCCCAAACCCCACTGTGCGCTGAGCTGGTAATTGGCCGCGACGTTGAAGTTGACGGCATTCACACCCGATTGGGCGCTGTACTGGGGCAGGCCCGAACTGGCACTTTGCGCGGCGTTGATACCAAAAAATGTCTGGGTGTATTTGCCATCGGCCCAGGTGAAACCCGGCCCTGCCGTCAGCAGCAGCCGGTCCATGGGGCTGTACCGGGCCTCGAAGTCCATCGACACACGGGTGCCATGGTCTTTGCCGCCCAGGTCGGTGATCACATTGGCACCCAGCTTCCACCAGCTGTCGCTGTAACTCGCAAACACGGAACCCAATGCCGTGCCATCGATGTCGCCCAGGCCAGCAAGGCGGGCAGAATCCGACGCCTTGCGCGGTTGGTTCAGATTGCCGCCCAACGCAGCTCCCACCCGCCAATGGCTGTCCTGCACCAGATAAACCCCCACACCCACGGGCACACCTGCACCAGGCACAGCGCCAATGAAATAACGGCCATAGTGGGCACTGAACACCGGCAGCACCGTCGTTTTGGTGTCAGCGCTGCCAGGGTATTTGGGCTGGCTTACCAGGCCCACACCCGCGCTGAACCGCCAGCTGTCGGCAGTGTCCTGCGCCAGAGCGCCATGGCCGATGAACATGCCAACACAGGCGGTGGACAGCGCCAGCAAGCATCGGTGGCGGCGGCGGTGGTACGAAGATGTCTTGGCCATGGGGTCTTTCTTGGAGTGGGTCAACAAAACGAAAGGGGAAAGAATATCCGCACACCCCCATGCGCGCAAAATTACCCCTTTAGAACGTGTCCCGTAATTCGTGATGAACTTGAAATATTTGGCGGGTTACCCCGACAGCATCCACCAGCAAGTCCAGCAGTTGGTCATCGATGACCAACTGGGTGCACTCTTGCGCAAACGTTACGACGGTGTTCACGGCATCCGCACCGATGGGGCCTTGTATGGCTACGTGCAGGATCTCAAGAACACCTACCTGCGCAGCGCCGAGCCGCTGAGCAAGGTGGCGTTTGACAACAAGCTGCAGGTCGTCAAACACGCGCTGGGCACCCACACCACCATCTCGCGGGTGCAGGGCAGCAAACTCAAGACCAAACGCGAGATCCGTATCGCCAGCCTGTTCCGCGACACGCCCCTGCCCTTTTTGCGCATGATCACCGTTCACGAGCTGGCCCATATGAAAGAGCGCGACCATGACAAGGCGTTCTACAAACTCTGCACCTACATGGAGCCCGACTACCACCGGCTCGAGCTGGATGTGCGGCTGTACCTGACGCACCGCGAAACCTCCAGCACGCCGCTCTGGGGTGAGCCTGTCGCACAATGCGGCACTTTATGACTGCAAGGAAAACCCTGTGATTGTGCGCATCGACATTGAAGGAAGCCGCGCCGGCTTCTACGCTTACCGTGTGAGTTACGAATCCGAAGAGCTGTATGCCGATGACGGCCTGGGCTCCATCGCAGACTGCCTGGTGGGTGCCATCGAAGGGATGGCCCCCGACGTGGTGGCCGCCGAGGTCTGGTACCGCAACATCGTGTCGGGCACCTACCCACTCTCCATCATTGGCATGAGCCTGGACCAGGTGGCAGAACACGCCGCCAACACCACATCGGCCATCGAAGAAGTGGCCAACGAACGCGAATAACGACGGCTACCGCAACCCGGCCCACC
>JAGOEY010000017.1 GCA_017997515.1 Burkholderiaceae bacterium
GGCAGGTGGATATGCATCCATTTGTGGTGGGGGAGCTGGCCTGCGGAAACTTGCGAGCACGCGCCGAGGTGCTGGGACTGCTGCAGGCGCTGCCCCAAGTCCAGGTGGCCACCGACAAGGAAGTGCTGTTTTTGATGGACGCGCACGCACTCATGGGCCGCGGTATAGGCTATGTCGACATGCATCTGCTGGCAGCCGCCCGGCTGGGCGGTGCATTGCTCTGGACGCGGGACAAAAAACTGCACGCCATGGCTGTCGAATTGGGCCTCGCCCACACCGAAACACCACACTGAATCCAGGCACCCGTCACACCATGAACACTGTCAAAACCACCCCGGCCACCGCCCGCAAAGGCATCATCCTCGCCGGCGGCTCCGGCACCCGCCTGCACCCCGCCACGCTGGCCATCAGCAAACAGCTGCTGCCGGTGTACGACAAACCCATGATCTACTACCCGCTCAGCACCCTCATGCTGGCGGGCATCCGCGACATCCTCATCATCAGCACCCCGCAAGACACGCCGCGCTTTGAACAGCTGCTGGGCGACGGCAGCCAATGGGGCCTGAATCTGCAATACGCCGTGCAAGCCAGCCCCGACGGCCTGGCCCAGGCCTTTGTGATCGGTGAGCAGTTTGTGGGCAACTCCCCCTCGGCCCTGGTGCTGGGCGACAACATCTTCTACGGCCACGACTTCCACGAACTGCTGGGCAACGCCATGCAGCGCGAACAAGGCGCCAGTGTCTTTGCTTACCACGTGCACGACCCCGAGCGCTACGGCGTCGCCGAATTCGATACCCAGGGCAAAGTGCTGAGCCTGGAAGAAAAGCCCAAAGCTCCTAAGTCCAGCTATGCCGTCACCGGCCTGTACTTTTATGACAACCAGGTCGTGGACCTGGCCAAGAGCCTCAAACCCTCCGCGCGCGGCGAATACGAAATCACCGACCTGAACCGTCTGTACCTCGAACAAGGCCAGCTCAACGTCGAAATCATGGGCCGCGGCTACGCCTGGCTAGACACAGGCACCCACGAAAGCCTGCTCGAAGCAGGGCAATTCATCGCCACGCTGGAGCACCGCCAAGGCCTCAAGATTGCGTGCCCGGAAGAGATTGCGTGGCGCTATGGGTGGATTGATGCGGCTCAGTTGGAGAAGCTGGCCAAGCCGCTTGCCAAGAACGGGTATGGGCAGTACCTGCAACGAATTCTGAAAGAGACGGTGTACTGATGAAAGCAACGCGACTGGCCATTCCTGAAGTGGTGCTGATCGAACCCAAGGTGTTCGGTGATGCGCGCGGCTTTTTCTTCGAGAGCTACAACCAGCGCGCCTTCAACGAGGCCACGGGCACTGACTTTCAGTTCGTGCAGGATAACCACAGCCGCAGCGCCAAAGGCGTGCTACGCGGCCTGCATTACCAGCTCCGGCAGCCGCAAGGCAAACTGGTGCGCGTGGTGCAGGGGGCCGTGTTCGACGTCGCCGTGGACATCCGCAAAAGCTCGCCCACGTTCGGGCAATGGGTGGGCGTGGAGCTGAGCGCCGACAACCACCGCCAGCTCTGGGTGCCGCCGGGCTTTGCGCACGGTTTCCTCGTGCTCAGCGAGAGTGCGGAGTTTCTGTACAAGACCACGGACTACTACGCACCGCAGCACGAGCGCTGCATTGCCTGGAACGACCCGCAGTTGGCGATTGCCTGGCCGGACATCGGCATGGCGCCGCTGTTGTCGGCCAAGGACGCGAAAGGGATGGCGCTGTCGGGGGCAGAGTGGCCTGCGTGAGCTTGGCTGTTTCCATCGTCAGTCATGGGCATGGTGCGCAAGTACAAGCCCTTTTGCAGTTGCTGGCGCGAACCTCGTCCGACTCGGTTCAGCGGGTCTGGATCACGCACAACTGCCCCGAGCCACTGCCGGTTACCGTATCTTGGCCGTTCGAGGTACGGTCACTTCATAACAGCGTACCGCAAGGGTTTGGTGCCAATCACAATCAGGCTTTCCGTCACGAGCAAGCGTGTGCCAGACCTGCAGAATTTTTTGCAGTACTCAATCCCGATCTGGACTGGACGCAGGACCCTTTCGCTCCGTTGCTTTGCGCTGCCGCTCAGCCGCGTGCGGGGTGCGCGTACCCGGTGCAAGTGACTCCAAAGGCACAGAGGCAGGACCATCAACGGTCTTTGCCGACCCCCGCGTCTCTGTTGCGTCGATATGTTGCCCCGGATCACCGTTTGCCACCCCGAATTGATTGGGTCAATGCAGCTTGTTTGCTCTTTCCCGCAGTCGTTTTTAGAGATATCGGTGGATTCGACGAGAAGTTTTACATGTATTGCGAGGATGTCGATCTGTGTTTGAGGTTGCAACTTCAAGGGTACCTGTTGATGGAGACTGAAGAGGCGACGGTTGTGCATGAAGCGCAACGCGCCAGCCATCAACAGTGGCGCCACTGCATGTGGCACTTGGCCAGCTTGTGGCGGCTTTGGCATTCAGATGCTTATCGAGATTACCGACTGCAGCGAAAACCATGCCAAAAATCGTAGCGGTAGTGGTGGTTTTTCATCCCCAGTTGGAGAGGTTGCAAGCGCAGTTTGCGGCGTTGTTGCCGCAAGTGGACTCCATCGTCATTGTTGACAATGGCTCCGACAAGGCGGTTCCTGTCTGGGCGCGGCAATGGCCTGTCCCCCAGGTGCACTGCATTTGGCTGGGCCACAACATGGGCATTGCCTTTGCGCAAAACCAGGGCATTGAATGGGCTGCGGCAGCGGGTGCCAGCCATGCCCTGCTCATGGATCACGACAGCGTTCCCGAAAAAGACATGGTGGCGCAATTGATGAGCGCGATCACCATGCTGCCACTCGCCGGTGCAGTGGGGCCTTGCTATGCAGATAGTCGGAGAGCTCAAAAAAAGAGTCCTTTTGTCCGCACCACAGGCCTGCGCCGAACCAGGCTGGACTGCTCAACCAGCGGGCCTGTGTTGGAGGTGGATCATCTCATCGCTTCAGGTTGTCTGATTCCCATGGACGTGCTGGCCCGTGTTGGCCGGATGCGGGAAGATTTCTTTATCGATTTTGTGGACGTCGAGTGGTGTTTGCGTGCCCGCTTTGAGGGGCACCCGGTGTATGGAGTCTGCACTGCCCGGCTCGAGCACCGGCTCGGTGACGAGCCCGTAAAATTTTTGGGGCGTGAATACCTCACGCATTCACCCCGCCGGCATTATTTTCATGTGCGCAATGCGGTGTTGCTTTACCGTGAACCTTGGGTGCCCCTGAACTGGAAGCTGGTGTCAGCCTCGCGGCTGGTACTCAAGATGGGTTTTCATGTGCTGGTGACGCCTCCACGATTGCAGCATCTGGCACGCATAGCATCGGGTTTTTTGCATGGTCTGCTGGGGCGTACAGGCGCCGCACCAGATTGATGAGCAGTGCAGTGGTTCAAAAGATGGTTTTACTGAGAGTGGTTTGATTTCATGACATCCCTTTCCCTTGACGATGCAAATGGCGGTGCCCAGGTCACCGTAGTCCTGCCCGCCTACAACCACGCAAGGTACGTGGTTGAGGCGATAGACAGTGTGCGTGCGCAAACCTTCACGCACTGGGAACTCATCGTGATTGATGACGGCTCCACCGATGACACTCTTGCAGTTTTGCAAGCCTATGTGGCGCAGTGTGACGATCCGCGTATTCGCTTGTTGTCGCAGAGTAATGCTGGTTCACACGCTACCTTGAATCGGGGCCTGGAGATGGCCCGCACGCCTTATCTGGCGATCCTGAACTCTGACGACCGTTATGCACCCAACCGATTGCAACGCCTGGTGGAGATTGCCGCGGCCGCGGAAGGCGACGTCTTCATCACCACGGGCGTGCGCCTGATTGATGAAAACGGTGAACCTTTGCCGCAAGAGCACTGGTGGAACCTCATGTACAAAGACATTTTGGAACACTGGACCACAGTCTGCTCCAGTGCCCAGCATCCCGCCGTCGATGCTTTGTTGTGGGGCAATTTCACCGTTTCCACCTCTAACTTCTTCCTGTCTCGCACACTTTGGCAGCGCGTCGGTGAATTCCGACACCTGCGCTATGTGCCCGACTGGGATTACGCACTCAGGGCAGCGGGCACGCAACCCGACGCCTTTCACTTTCTGGCGGACGAGGCACTCTGGGACTATCGTCTCCACGGCCGTAACACGATCTTGGGTGGAGCCCTGCGCAATCACGCTGAGGCCTACCGCATACTACGTGGCTTCCAGAAAAAATGGGCTTCGCAGGGCCGTCCCATCCCCCCGGCAGCCATCGACAGGCTGCATTACCTTGCGCGCTTCATTCGCCACGAGCATGCCCGGCAGCAACTGGAGAGGCAAAAAACAGGCTGGGTCGAGCAGGTCCATGCGCTGCGATCTGCCCTGGACGGCGCCCAATCCCATGGGGCGCACCTGACAGAACAGACCGCGCAATCGCAAGCGCAGGCTGTGCGGTGGCAAGAACAGGCCGCGCAATGGCAAGAGAAGGCCCAGCAGATTCAAGCGCAAGTGCAGCAACTGCAAGAGCAGGCTGTGCAATCGCAAGCGCAAGTGCAGCAACTGCAAGAGCAGGCTGTGCAATCGCAAGCGCAGGCACACGCTTGGCAAAGCATTGCCGAGAAAATACAGGCGTCACGTTCCTGGCGTCTCACGAGCCCCTTGCGTGCATTGGGTGGCCGTCTGCGCGCTTTGCGCAACAAGCCACGGGCCTTGGTGAGGAAAATGGCCGCAAGTAACCCGCTTGCACCAGCCTCTGGCGCAACCTCAGCCTACAGCCAATGGTTGCAGTCCGAAGCCGTCCTGCTGCAAGACCTGCACCAGCAGGCGCCACAGTGCATTGCCAGCCTCGCCCGCCAGCCACTGATATCCATCATCATGCCTGTGCACGATACGCCCAGCGCATTTTTGCACGCAGCCATAGAGTCCGTGCGTGCTCAGTGGTACGGCCAATGGGAACTGTGCATTTGCAATGACGCATCGGGGCGGGCAGATACGCTGGCATACCTGCAAACGCTGCATGACAGCTCCGATCCGCGTATCAAGATCACCCACCGCAGCACATCCGGGCACATCGTCCATGCCACCAACGATGCATTGGCGCTGGCCCAGGGCGAATACGTCGTGTTCCTGGACCATGACGATGAACTGGCCCCCCAGGCGTTGCTGCGTCTGGTGCGGGCCATCAACACACCCTCAGACCCCGACTGCATTTACTCCGACGAAGACAAGCTCGATGAGCAAGGGCAGCGCTGCCTGCCGCTTTTCAAGCCTGACTGGTCGCCGGTGCTGGAGTGGTCGCAAAACTATGTCGGGCACATCATGTGTGTGCGGCGCGCCTTGCTTCAGACCGTCGGCGGCTTTCTGGAGGGCAGCCAAGGCAGTCAGGACCACGATCTTGTCCTACGTCTGGCGTTGCAGGGGGCCCGGTTTGCGCACATACCAGAGGTTCTGTACCACTGGCGCATGCACGCCGCATCCACCGCCTCCAGCCCCGAATCCAAGCCCTACGCCCACGAGGCGGGCAAGCAGGCCGTGGCACGCCACCTGTCAGCCCGTTACGCTGCGCAGTTCGACCGGGTCGACGACAGCGACTACACCTTCGTCTACCAGCCCCGGTTCCGCATCCCGGCAGACACGCTGGCCAGCATCATCATCCCCACCAAAGACAAAGCCGACCTCCTCGAGGCCTGCATCCAGAGCATCCACCGCCATACCACCGGTATGCCTTACGAAATCCTTGTGCTCGACAACGGCTCCACCGAGCCCGCCACACACGCCTGCTTCGAGCGCCTCACGCAAGATGCCCGCGTGCGCGTACTGCCTGCACATATTCCCTTCAACTGGTCACGGCTCAACAACATCGGCCGCAGCCAGGCCCGGGGCCAGGTGCTGGTGTTCCTGAACAACGACACCGAAGTCATCACCCCCGACTGGCTGCAACGCCTGACCGAATACGCCCTCCTGCCCGACGTAGCCACCGTCGGCCCCCTCCTGCTCTACCCCGACCACACCATCCAGCACGCCGGCGTGGTCGTCGGCATGGGCGGCTGGGCCGACCACGTCTTCAAGAGCGAGCCATTGCAACACTACCCCACCCCCTTCATTTCCAGCGCCGTCCCCCGCAACGTGCTGGCCAACACGGGCGCCTGCGTGGCCATCGCCGCCGAGCACTTCGACACACTGGGCGGTTTCGACGAAGCATTTGAAATCTGCGGCAGCGACGTCGAACTGGGCATCCGTGCCCACAAGCAAGGCCTGCTCAACGTCTACCTACCTGCCGCCAGGCTCTACCATCTGGAGAGCAAGACACGCACCCCCCATGTGCCCGAGGTCGACTTTCAGCAGTCTGACCTCAAATACGCACCCTACCGGCTCGAGGGCGACCCGTTCTTCAACCCCAACCTCGACCCCTTCGCCTCCAGCCCCAGGCCAAAGTTTCCCGAAACGCCGTGGCCTCGCGTACTGATGAATGGACGGGAGTAAGCACACAATGGCCAACCCTCTCATCCGGGCCGCCGCCTGGGGGCTGGCGCGCCTGGCGCGCTACCAGCCCGTGCAAAACGGCCTGCGCAAACTGGCCCGCGCCTACCAGCAAGAGCAGACAGTCACAGCCGTTGCCACTGCGACCGCGCACGACATCCCCGAAGTCACCTCCCTGGTGCCGCGCATGGCTCCGGTGCAGGGCGGCACCCGTCTCAACCTGCTGGTGCCCGCGCTATCCGAGCGCCACGTCTTTGGCGGCATAGCCACCGCCCTACAGGTCTTCGACGCGCTGCGCCCGTACTTCGACGAAGCCCGCATCATCGTCACCGACGAAGCCACCCCGGAGCCGCGCGCAGACGCCTACTACGGCCACTGGCCCATCGTGCCCATGGCCGGCGATGCCCCACCCGGCAACCACATCGTCCCCGCCGGCTCACGCTGGGCACAAACCCTGGCCGTTCATGCCCAAGACTATTTTCTGGCCACCGCCTGGTGGACGGCGCACAACGCGCTGGCACTGCTCGACTGGCAGCAGAGCCAGCACCCAGGCGCCAACCAGCGGCGCATGCTCTACCTCATACAAGACTACGAACCCGGCTTCTACCCCTGGTCGTCACGCTACCTGCTGGCCCAGGCCACCTACGCGCAGCCCGAAAGAACCCAGGCCATCATCAACTCGCACTGGCTGGCCGACTACCTCGCCGCGCAAGGCCATCATTTCGCTCGCAGCATCGTGCTGCAGCCACAGCTCAACCCCGCGCTCGCCGCAGCGCGGGCGCGCACCACCCACTTTCACAAAGAGCGCATCATGCTCGTGTACGGTCGCCCGGGCACCGAGCGCAACGCCTTCAGCCTGCTCGTGGCCGCCCTGCGCCTGTGGGCGCACCAATACCCCCAGGCCAGTCAGTGGCGCATCCTCTCCGCCGGGGAAGACTTCGCCCCCATCGAACTGGGCAACGGCTGCCTTCTCCACAGCGTAGGCAAACTCGGCATCGACGCCTATGCCGACCTACTCGCCCGCACCGCCGTAGGCTTGTCACTCATGGTCTCCCCACACCCCAGCTACCCGCCGCTCGAAATGGCGGCGTTCGGCGCCAGAGTGGTCACCAATGGGTTTGCCAACAAAGACCTCTCCACCGTCTCCCCCTCGCTGGTGACGGCGCAGCCCCCCAACCCTGACGGGTTTGCCAAGGCCTTGCAGGCCCTCACCCAAGACTTCGATGACGCCCCGCAGAGCCAGACCACCGTCCCGGCGTCCGCCATCGTCTGGAACGGCCCCTTCCTCGACGGCACACAGGCCGGCTTTGCATGGGCCGCACAAGTCGCCGCTGAACTGCAGGGCAATGCGCCGCCCCCTCCTGCGCCGCAAACCATGCCTGAACCCGACACCGAAAAAACAAAGACCATTAACGCGTGAACCCACTTGCCCACAGCGCCACGCCCACCGCGTCGGCCTCACCCTTGAGCCTGCTGCGCGCCGTGTGGCGCTACCGCTTCCTCCTGCGCCAGCTGGTGCAGCGCGACATCGCCAGCCGCTACCGTGGCTCCCTGGCCGGACTCATCTGGTCCCTCTTGCTGCCCTGCGTCATGCTGGCGGTCTACATGTTCGTATTCGGATATGTCTTCACCCCCGTTCGGCGGGTCGGGCAAGAAACCGTCAACGCAGCATTTGCCCTGTCCTTGTTCGCCGGCATGCTCCTGCACGGCCTGGTGGGCGAATGCCTGTCACGTGCGCCTGCGGCCGTGCTGGCCCAACCCAGCTACGTCAAAAAAGTCGTCTTCCCCATCGAGCTACTGCCCCTTGCCGTGGTGGGCACCGCCATGGTGCAATTCCTCATCGGCTCCGCCGTCCTGCTGCTGGCACTGCTGTTCACCCAGGGCCTGCCAGCCACCGCCTGGCTATGGCCGCTGGCCTGGCTGCCGCTGCTGGCACTGGCGGCGGGCATATCGTTCATGCTTGCGGCACTCACGGTGTACCTTCGCGATCTGGCACAACTCACCGGCTTCGTCGCAACCCTGCTGCTCTTCCTCTCGCCCGTGTTTTATTCACTCGATAGCGCCCCCCCGGGCTGGCAACAATGGCTTTTGCTCAACCCGCTCACGGTGCCCATCGAGGTCACCCGCAGCCTGCTGATCAAAGGCACAGGCATTCCGCTGGCGCTCTGGGGATGGCACGCCGCAGGCTGCGCCGCCGCACTGTGGGCCGGCTGGTGGATCTTCCAACGCACACGCAAAGGGTTTGCCGATGTCATCTGAAGCGCAAACCACCCACTGGGCCATCCGCGCGCAGGGCGTCGGCAAAACCTACCGCCTCTACGACAAACCCCACCACCGCCTGCTGCAATCGCTATGGCGCGGGCGCAAAAGCTACTACCGGGAATTTGCCGCCCTGCACAACATCTCCTTCGAACTCGAACGCGGGCAAACCCTCGGCATCATCGGGCGCAACGGCGCAGGCAAATCCACCCTGCTGCAAATCATCTGCGGCACCCTCCATCCCAGCGCCGGCAACGTACAGGTGCGCGGGCGCATTGCCGCACTGCTGGAGCTCGGCACCGGCTTCAACCCCGAATTCACCGGGCGTGAAAACATCGCCATCAACGCCGCCATCCTGGGCCTGAGCCAGCGCGAAATCTCCGAACGCCTCGACGACATCATCGCCTTTGCCGACATCGGCACGTTTATCGACCAGCCCGTCAAAACCTACTCCAGCGGCATGTACGTCCGCCTGGCCTTTGCCGTCGTCGTCCACGTCAACCCCGACATCCTCATCGTCGACGAAGCCCTCGCCGTCGGCGACGCCCTGTTCCAGGCCAAATGCATGACCCGCATGCGCCGCATGCTCGACGACGGCCTCACCCTGCTCTTCATCAGCCACGACATCTCCGCAGTCAAAGCCCTGTGCCAGCGCACCCTCTGGATCGACCACGGCCAGGTGCGCGCCATGGGCCCCACCGCCGAAGTCACCCGCGACTACGACCACGACTGGATCCGCCAGGCCAATGCCGCCCAGGCGCTGCAGCCCATCACACCGCTCACCCTCACCGCAGAGCCAGAAAGTGATGAACTGCTGCAGGAGGAAGTCGTTGGCACCGGCGCCGTTGCCTTGCTGGCCCACGGCTGGGGTGCCAACGGCATGTTCGGCGCCGAAGCCCGGGCCCAGTACGGCGACACGCTGCAGATGCATCTGCGCCTGCAGGTGCGTCGGCCCTGCCAGCACCTCGTCGTCTCCTACCATATCAAGAACCGGCAAAACCAGCACATCCTGGGCGGCCACAGCGCCGACCGCCCCGAAGTGCACGGCCGCACCTGGCAAGCAGGCGAAGTATTCGAACTCACCTTCGAAATCCCCGTGCACCTGCACCACGGCGACTACGCCCTCACCGTCCTGGCCGCCAGCATCGCCGATGTCGAGCACTACACCGACGCCATCTTCCACCTCTGGGCCGACGACATCGCCACCCTGCACATCACGCCCCGCGCACGCTTCCCGCTCAGCGACCAGATCGAACCCCCTCAGATCCTGCACGTCACGCAGCAAGCCCCATGGCTCGTGCTCGACGACTTCTTCCCCAACCTGCTCACCGGCTTTCGCGTGGCTGAATACAACGCGCACCTTGCAGCCTTCCCGCAGCTATCGGTGCTGTCCAGCCTGGGCGACTTCGCTGCACAGCACGAGCGCTATGCCCAGTGCTACCCTATGCACGCCAGCCGGGTGCGCCCCTACGCGTCCAGCTGGCTGGCCGGGGCAGGGCTGGTGTACATGAATTTCCTCAACAACGCCCACCAGTACCTGCCCGCCCTGCAGCAACACCATATTCCCTTCGTGCTCACCCTCTACCCGGGCGGCGGCTTCGGCCTCGACGAACCCGAAAGCGACGCCAAACTGGCGGCCGTGCTGGCCAGCCCCCTGCTGCAAGCCATCATCGTCACCCAGCCCGTCACGCAAGACTACCTGCAGCGTTTTTCCTCACGGCGGGGCCTCGCGCTGCCGCCACTGCACCGCATTGATGGCGTGGTAGTCAATCCCCTGTATTTCGAAGCCGATGGCCCCGCCCGCGCGCCAGCCTTCGGCCACGGCAAGGCCACACTCGACATCTGCTTCGTGGCCGAGTGTTACATGCCCTTGGGCGCCAACAAAGGCTACCCCGAATTCATCGCCGCAGCCCGTGCCCTGGCCGATCTGCCCGAACTGCGCTGGCACATCGTGGGCGGCGGCTACACCGCCGACGAACTCGACATCACTGCACTGGGCCAGCGCATCCAGTTCCATGGCCGCTTGGACACGCCAGACCTGCGCCAGTTCTACGCCGGCATGGACCTCATCATCTCGCCCAACCAGCCCTTCCTGCTGCACCCCGGCAACTTCGATGGCTTCCCCACCGGCTGCTGCGTCGAAGCCTCCCTCTGCGGCGTCGCCGTCATGGCCACCGATGCGCTTGGCCAGAATCCGGGCTACGTCGATGCAGACACCATGCTGCTGCTCGAAACCAGTGCCAACACTGCGCTGGCACCACAAATCGAAGCCCGCGTCCGCCAGCTATACGCCGACCCCACCGCGCTCAAGCGCATCGGCCAGGCAGGGCAAACCCTCACACGCCAGCTCTACGCCCCCGAGCGGCAAATCGGTCAACGCCAGCACATCCTGCGAACGGTCGCAAACCAGCTGGGCCTGCCAGTCACCAAGGCGGAGCATCCTGCCCCATGACACCCCTTCTCATCTTTGGCGCAGGCGGCCATGCGCGCGAAGTCGCGCAAATCGTGCACGACATCAACCAGGCACAGCCCGGCAGCTGGCACCTGCTCGGCTTCATGGCCGACCCCCAGGCCGTGGCCCTGCACCCCAAGCCCCTGCCAGCGTCCCTGCTGGGCAACAGCCAGCAAGCCCTGGCCACCCATCCGCAGGCCCACTGCGTTATCGCCGTAGGCAACTCCCAGGCCCGCCGCAGCATCGCAGCCCGGCTGCGCCAGCAACACCCGGGGTTGCGCTTTGCCACCCTGGTGCACCCCCGCGCGTGGGTGGCAACCGGGGCCAGCGTAGGGCAGGGCAGTGTGGTGTTTGCAGGCGCCCTCATCAATGTCGACGCCTCCCTGGGCATCCACACCAGCATCAACCTTGCCTGCACCATCAGCCACGACTGCCAGTTGGGTGATTACGTCAGCCTTGGACCCGGGGTGCACATGGCCGGAGCCGTCACGCTCGGCGAGGCCGTGGACGTCGGCACCGGGGCCAGCATTCGCCCCCGCGTCAGTGTGGGCGCCAATGCGGTCATTGGCGCCGGAGCCGCTGTGGTGCGCGATCTGTTGGGCGACAGCACAGCCGTTGGGGTGCCTGCGCGCCTGCGGTCGAGCTTCACCGAGAGAGACCAAGAGCGCTGAAAATCATGACAATTCACTCCACCGAATCCGCCCGGCCCGGTCCTGCAAAACCTGCCGCCAACGGCGCACACGTAAACCGGTATCCAGGCCCCTGGGCCGTGGCGGCAATGATCCTTGCCCTTGGCATCGGCATGGTAATGTGTATCGTGCAGCCAGCACTGAATGCGCCAGACGAGGACTATCACTGGCAACGCGCCGTGCAAGTCTCGCATGGCCAATGGCTTGCGGACCGGTATGGAGAACAAGACTACGGCGGCAACATAGACCTCGCCGCACTGGAATTCGCCCGCTGGGCAAATGCGCACTTCCAGAACGCATCCGCGTTCAGTCTCAGCCAGGCAAGGCAAATCTCTGCAGCACTTGAAAACAGCCCGGGCATGGCCAAGGCATCGTTTCCAAGCAGCGCCACATTTTCACCGCTGGTGTATCTGCCCCAGGCCGCCGGCATTGCTGTGGCGCGCCAATGGGGTGGCGGAGTCTTTGAACAAATGATCGCCGGCCGAATGGCCAACCTGCTGGTGTACCTCGTGCTCATGGCATCAGCGATAGGGGTGGCGCCCCGTGGGCAACCCCTATTGGTGCTGCTTGCGGTGACGGCCCCGGCGCTGCATCTGGCGGCCTCCGTCAGTGCCGACCCGCTCAACATTGCACTGCCAGCCTTGCTCTTTGCCTGGTGTCTCAGGCTGCGCCTGGATGAGACAAGCCGTCTGACACGCCGCAGCCTGTGGGTGCTGGGGCTCATGCTGGTGTCATTGTCCCTGCTCAAACCCATCTACGTGCTGCTCAGTGGCATGGCACTGCTCGTGCCAGTGCGGCACTTCGGCAGTGCGCGCGAGCGGCGCATCTTCCTGCTGGCAACCATCGGCGCGGGGCTGGCGCTCACCCTGGCCTGGAATGCGGCCTATCCCTTTATGCCAGGGCGCTACTGGGGCACGGGCGCCGACCCCAAAGCCGTGCTGCTGCACATCATCCAGGCACCACGGGCCAGCCTTGCATATTTTTTTCAAAGCCTGCAACACCAGCTGCCCATCATGTGGATAGATGGATGGGGGCGCATGGGAGGGTATCCGCCGCCCTTCATGCTCAATGCACCCAAAGCCCTCTCCTGGGCCGCACTTGCCACAATGCTGGCGATAGCCGCATTCGACGGGGCTGATCGCCGCGACCTGCGAGCTTCTGCGTTCATGGCAACACTCGCCGTGGTGTTTACATGCGTCATCTTCCTGGCCTTCTGGCTGACCTTTTCGCCACCAGGCTCCGCCGTCATCCAGGGCGTGCAAGGTCGCTACTTCCAGCTTGCTTTTTTGCTGACCGGATGGGCCCTTGTCTGCGCGGCGCCATTCGGAGCGTACTGTCAGCGGCTTGTTACCCCCTTGTTCATTGTGGGCCTCACATTGCAGATGGCATCTTTGCTGCAAGGCATCGAGGCTTTCCGTTTTTACTGGACCAACTAGGTTTTTTGTATGTACAACCCATTGCGCCTTGCAGTCCTGATACCCTGCTACAACGAAGAAGTCGCCATCGGCACCGTCGTGCGCGATTTCCAGCGCGTTCTCCCGCAGGCCACCATCTACGTATTCGACAACAACTCCCGCGACCGCACCGTCGACATCGCCCGCAGCCACGGCGCCGTGGTGCGCCATGTGCCGCTGCAGGGCAAAGGCAACGTCATGCGCCGCATGTTTGCCGACATCGAAGCCGACATCTACATCCTTGTCGACGGCGACGACACCTACCACGCCCAAAGCAGCCCGCAAATGATCGACACCCTGCTGGCCGAAGGCCTCGACATGGTCGTAGGCCGCCGCAAAAGCACCGAAGTCGAAAGCTACCGCCTGGGCCACCGCCTCGGCAACCGCATGCTCACCGGCTTCGTGGCCCAACTCTTCGGACGCCGCTTCACCGACATGCTCTCCGGTTACCGCGTCTTCTCGCGCCGCTACGTCAAATCCTTCCCCGCCCTGGCCCGCGGCTTCGAAACCGAAACCGAGCTCACCGTCCACGCACTCGAACTGCGCATGCCTGTGACCGAAGTCGACACCCCCTACAAAGCCCGGCCCGAAGGCTCCTTCAGCAAACTCAACACCATCCGCGACGGCATCCGCATCCTCAACACCATCCTGCGCCTCTTTCGGCTCGAACGCCCCCTGCTGTTCTTCGGCCTCATCAGCCTCCTCCTGGCACTGTTGGCCATAGGCCTGGCCACCCCCCTGGCACTCACCTACATCGAAACCGGCCTCGTCCCGCGCCTGCCCACCGCCCTGCTGGCCACCGGCCTGGGCATCCTCTCCAGCCTCTCACTCACCTGCGGCCTCATCCTCGAAAACGTCACGCAAACCCGGCAAGAAGCCCGCCGGCTGATCTACCTCGGCATCCCCTGCATCGCCAGCACATCCCCCTCGGGCGACCCGCCCGCCGGGAGAACCGCTTGACGGCCCGGCTACTGCGCTTCGGACTCGTTGGCACGGCCGGCTACCTCGTCGACGCCGGGCTACTGCAAACCATGGTGCAATGGGGTGGCATCAACCCCTTCCTGGCACGCCTGGGCTCATTCATTGCAGCCGCCACCGCCACCTGGTGGCTCAACCGCACGTACACATTTTCTGCACGCCACCAGGCCAGCGGCGGTGAATGGCTGCGCTACATCACAGCCATGACCCTGGGCGGGCTCATCAACTACGGCGCATTTGCAGCAGCACTCCTGTGGCTCCCACACCCCCTGCGCCAGCCCTGGCTGGCAGTGGCCTGCGGCTCCCTGGCCGGTATGGCAGCTAACTACTACACCTCCAGCCGCTTCATCTTCGTTCGCTAAGAGCGGCTAACAAAACTCAGCGTAGCGGTTCTGGCTAGGCGCTGCGTCGCAGGCAGTACGGGTAGTACGACAAGACGCAGCAACGACGCCAGAAGAGTATTGTTAGCCGCTCTTAGCAGGAACAAAGTCATCCCGGTGTTCCTCAACATCGAACCCGAAACCCCTCAAAAAATGCCAGGCCATGCATCCATGCTGCAGTGATGTGGGAGGTATCAATTCGCTGCACGCCAAATAGCCAGTAGCAGAGTGCACCGTATCATTGCAGCGCGCAAACCTGCACCATCCACGCCTGAACCCCCGTGATTTCACCACCCTCTGCTTTCCCCCAGCCCATCTACGTCACCCGGCCCATGCTGCCGCCGCTGGGCGACTACACCGAGCTGCTGCAAGACGTTTGGGCCAGCGGGTGGCTTGCCAACGGTGGCGCACAGCACCAGGCCCTCGAAGCCGAACTCGCCCAATGGCTCCAGGTGCCCCACCTCAGCCTGTTCAACAACGGCACCATCGCCCTCATGGTCGCCTGCCAGGCACTGCGCCTCACGGGTGAAGTCATCACCACCCCCTTCACCTTTCCAGCCACACCGCACGTCCTCAGCTGGAACAACGTCACCCCCGTATTTGCCGACATCGACCCCGAAACCCTCTGCATCGACCCCGCCAGCGTGGCAACCCTCGTCACCCCCCGCACCAGCGGCATCCTCGGCGTGCACGTCTACGGCGTCCCTTGTGACGTAAACGCACTGGGCGCCATCGCCCAAAACCACCGCCTGCGCGTGGTCTACGACGGCGCCCACGCCTTCGGCACCCAAATCAACGGCCAGCCCATCGCAACGTATGGCGACGCCACCATGTTCAGCTTCCACGCCACCAAACTCTTCCACACCGCCGAAGGCGGCGCGCTGGCCGTGAACACCCCCGAACTCAAACAACACATCGACCTGCTCAAAAACTTCGGCATCCAGAACGAAAACGAAGTCGCCATGCCCGGCATCAACGGCAAGATGAGCGAACTGCAAGCTGCCCTCGGCCGCGTGGTGCTGCGCCATGTGGCGGCCGAACGCCAGCGCCGCGCTGCCATCCGCCAGGTGTACGAACAGCGCCTTTGCGGCATCAGCGGCCTGCGCTTGCACACCCAGCCCGCAGGCACCACCGACAGCCTGCAATACCTCGTCCTGCGCGTCAACGCCGCCCAAGCCAGTTGCAACCGCGACACCCTGCACGAACGCCTCAAACGCTACAACATCATCACCCGCAAATACTTCCACCCCCTGTGCAGCAACTACGACTGCTACCGCCACCTGCCCACGGCAAGCCCGCAGCACCTGCCCAACGCCTACCGCGTAGCCTCCGAAGTCCTGGTACTGCCACTCTACGGCGCACTCACAGCCGACGACGTGCACCGCATCTGCGACGCCATCCAACACAGCCTCCTGCAATGAGCCACCCCACAGGCAGCCGCAGCAAGGCGGCATGCGGCACCAAGATTCCGCCAGCAACACACCCGATCGGCCAACGCACCCTCTGGATTTTGCTGGCCGCCATCGGCCTGAGCTCCATCCTCTTGCGCCAAGCCTTTCCCATCGTGGCCATCGCTGCGCCGCACGACGACTACCTATTCATCACACTCGCAGAATCACTGCTTCAAGGCCGCTGGCTCGGAGACTACAACCACCTCACCCACGCCAAAGGCGTGGCGTACCCCGTATTTCTGGCACTCAATCAGCTGGCCGGATGGCCGCTCAAGCTCACCGAACACATCCTCTACCTCGGGGCAGCGCTGTACTTCAGCCACATGCTGGGGCGCATCGTCAACGCGCGCTGGCTGACCATCGTCACATTCATGCTGCTCGCATTCAACCCGGCGCCATGGAGCCCGGTGGTCGGCGGGCGAGTGATTCGCGAAGGGCTCTACACCAGCCTCACGCTCCTCATGTTCGCCCTGGCGCTGCGTTGCTACATCCTGCCTGACGGCACATCAGTCACACAGGCTCTGCGCAAACACTGGGCAGGCCTCAGCCTGTTGGGCTTGGTGGGCGGTGTGTTCTGGCTGACACGGGAAGAGGGCGTATGGCTGCTGCCCTCAATGGGCATGCTGGTTGTGTACGGCCTCATGGTCCGTTGGCGTCAAGGGGTAGCCATACTCCCTGCGCTGGCCTACCTCGGCTTGCCGCTCATGGTTGCACAACTCCCCATCCAGACCGTCAACACACTCAACTACCGGCAATACGGCGTCTACCACCACAACGACTTTCACTCTCCCGACTTCGTCGCCGCCTACGGCGCACTGTCCCGCATCCGGCATGACGCATGGCAGCGCTATGTCGTCTTCCCCAAAGATGCCCGTGAGCGAGCATATCGTTTCAGCGCCGCTGCCCGCGAACTCA
>JAGOEY010000141.1 GCA_017997515.1 Burkholderiaceae bacterium
CGATCTCCAGCACCCGCCCCAACCGCGCACCCGGTGCCGCGCCTTCGACCGGCTGCAAAGCCTGCGCGGCCAACAACAGCTCGGCCATACGGGCCACCACGTTGGGTTTGGAGATGGTTTGCGCCAGTCCAATCGGCAGGCTGGTGTCTTCATAGGCCTGGCCGGCCAGGCCGCTGTCGACAAAACGGTGGCGCTCCACCGTGCCCATGGCGGTCAGCACCTGCGGGGAGCGGATGCCCTGCACGGCGAGCCGCTGCACCATCCGCGCCCGCAAGGCGGTGGATTCGGGTGTCAGGGCACGTGGTGTTGCCATTTGTGCATGTTTTTGCACTCCAGCGCCCGTACCACCTGCGCTGACAGCTATCTTTTTAGCAACATCTGGACGTCCGGAAGAGGTGTCCAGCTGCGCGGGGAATCGGGGACGTTGCGCCACTAGACCACTCCGCCGTGCACAGGTGCGGGTTCTGCCGCAGCCCCCGCCAGCAAGGCCCCGGTCTGGGCCCAGTAGGGGAGGCTGTCGAAATCGGTCAGGTCTGTCTTGAGCGGGGTGATCGTCACATGGCCCTGTAATGCGGCGTGGAAGTCTGTGCCATCGGCGTCGTCCTTGGCCACACCCGCGCCACCGATCCAGTACATGGTGTCGCCCCGGGGGCTGGACTGGGTGATGACCCGTTCGGCCACATGGCGGCGCCCCAGCCGGCAGATTCTGGCGGGCTTGAGCGCATGCAGCGGCAGGTTGGGAATATTGACGTTCAGCAGCCACGGGGCCGCGCCCACCTTTTGGTGGTGCAGCAACTGCGCGACGATGTTGCGGGCAGTTTGCGCGGCAGCCTCCAGTTCACCCCAGCCTTTTTCGACCTGCGAAAACGCGATGGCCGGGACACCAAACAGGTACCCCTCCATGGCGGCCCCCACCGTGCCGGAGTAGATGGTGTCGTCCCCCATGTTGGCACCGTTGTTGATGCCCGAGACGATCAGGTCGGGCCGGTAGTCGAGCAGGCCGGTCAGCGCAATGTGCATACAGTCGGCCGGTGTGCCGTTGACATAGCGGAAACCGTTGGCAGCCTGGTGGACGTACAGCGGCGAATGCAGGGTCAACGCGTTGGACTTGGCGCTGTTGTTGTGCTCGGGTGCCACCACTTCAATGTCCACACCCGGCAAGGTTTTGAGCGCGTCCGCCAGCGCAACAATGCCCGGGGCCTGGAAACCGTCGTCGTTCGAGATGAGTATCTTCATGGGTATGTCGGGAGTGCAACGGATTGTAGGACGGCATTTCCCTGCGCGTGCCCGGCGCACATTCGGTGCAGGCCGTCACACCTGAGACAAGTGCCGCCCTGAACCCCACCCTATCATCCTCGCCACACTGAATATGGAGACTGATGATGCATGCATGGCTTTGCGAGAACCCGACCGGCGTTGACGCCCTCACCTGGCAAGAGTTGCCCACCCCCCAGCCCAAAGCGGGCGAGGTGCTGATCGAGATCAAGGCGGCGAGCCTGAATTTCCCCGACCTGCTGATCGTGCAGAACAAGTACCAGATGAAACCCGCCCTGCCCTTTGTGCCGGGCTCGGAATATGCCGGTACCGTGCAGGCCGTGGGCGAAGGGGTGACCCACCTGAAGGTAGGCCAAAACGTGGCCTGCCTGTCGGGCACGGGCGGCTTTGGCACCCACACCATCGCCCCGGCGGCACTGTGTATGCCGCTGCCAGAAGGCTTCTCGCATGTGGACGCGGCCGCCTTCATCATGATTTATGCCACCTCGTGGCACGCGCTGATGGACCGCGCACAGCTCAAGGCCGGGGAGACCGTGCTGGTGCTGGGTGCTGCGGGGGGTGTAGGCACAGCGGCCATCCAGATCGCCAAGGCGGCGGGTGCGCGGGTGATTGCAGCGGCATCCACCGACGAAAAATGTGCGCTGTGCACCCGCCTGGGCGCCGATGCCACCATCAACTACAGCACGGGCAACCTGCGCGACAGCATCAAGGCGCTGACCGACGGCAAAGGACCAGATGTCATTTACGACCCGGTGGGTGGTGACTTCGCCGAGCCCGCGTTCCGCTCCATCGCCTGGCGCGGGCGTTACCTGGTGGTGGGTTTTGCGTCGGGCCCGATCCCGTCCCTGCCCCTGAACCTGACCCTGCTCAAGGGTGCCTCGATTGTGGGTGTGTTCTGGGGCGACTTTGCCCGCCGCGAACCCAAGGCCAACGCCGCCATGATGGCCGAGCTGGCCCAGTGGTATGCCCAAGGCAAGGTCAAACCTGTAATCGACCGCGCCATGCCCATGGCAGAGCTCAAAGCCGCCTACGCCCACATGGGTTCACGCGGCGTGATGGGCAAACTGGTGATGGTGAACTGAACCTGGCACCCCTCGGGGTGCCCTGCATGCACCACGCACCCAGTGGGTATGCAGGGCAATCTGGGCTGTGAGGCGCAGCGCACGGCCACAGCAAGATTACAGGGCTATGCGTTGACGCGTTCCAGAAAAAGCTCTGGTCGCAATGGCCGGGAGAAGTAATAACCCTGCGCATAGGTGCAGCGCAGGTGCTTCA
The DNA here is from genome assembly GCA_017997515.1 of Burkholderiaceae bacterium. The sequence continues at coordinate 2,551 of JAGOEY010000141.1, forward strand.
GCCGCTGCGCCACGGCCACGTTTTCAACACCCTCCGCCAGCACATCCAGCCCCAGGCTTTGGGCCAGCGAGATGATGCCGCGCACGATGGCGGCATTGTCCGGGTCATCGATCAGGTCATGGACAAATGACTGGTCGATCTTGATCTTGTCACACTTGAAGCGGCGCAGGTAGGCGAAGCTGGAATAACCGGTTCCGAAGTCGTCAATCGACAGCTTGACCCCCAGGGCCTTCAACTGGCGCAATGCACCCGTCACCAGTTCGCCGTCGTGCATCAGCACACTCTCCGTCAGCTCCAACTCGAGCTTGGAGGGCGGGATACCGGACTCCCCCAACGCAGTCTCCACCTGCTTCAGCACCACACCGCGCTGGAACTGGCGGGCAGACAGGTTGACGGCCACCATCAGGTCGGGGTGACCCGCATCGTGCCAGGCACGCAGTTGCTGCGTTGCAGTCTTGAGCACCCAGCCGCCCAGGCTTTCGATCAGGCCACTTTCTTCGGCCAGCGGAATAAAAATAGCGGGCGGTATCGAGCCAAGCTCGGGGTCGTCCCAGCGGCACAGGGCCTCCCCGCCAAGTATCCGGCCACTGGACAACTCCACGAGTGGCTGGTACTCCAGTCGCATCACATTCGATTCGATCGCGCGGCGCAAGGCGGACTCCATATGCAACCGGTCCAGCGCAGCTTCGTTCATGGCGGCGTTTGCGAACTGGTACGCGGCACGCCCGCTGCGTTTGGCCGCGTACAAAGCGGTGTCGGCCAGCGCAAACAGCACATCAAATGTGTCACCGTCGGCCGGGAACATGGCCACGCCAACGGACAGGGAGATGCTGATGGGCAAGCCACCAATCACCGTGCGCTCGCCCACCACTTCCATCAGATGGCGCGCCCTGTGGGCGGCCTCCGCCGTGCCGTGCACATCCGGCACCAGCACCATGAATTCATCACCGCTGAGGCGCCCCACCACGGCATGCGGGCCGGCAGCCCGCCCCAGGCGCAACCCCACCTCGCGCAGCATCTGGTCACCTGCGGCATGGCCCAGCGAGTCATTCAAGGTCTTGAAGTTGTCAATGTCCACCACCATCAGCGCCGCCTGCTGCCCGGCCAATTGGCCGTGGCCCAGCGCCATCGACGCCCGCAGGGCAGCTTGGGTGCGGTTGGGTAGCCCGGTCACCACGTCCTGGGTGGACAGGTAGGCAATCTTCTCTTCGGCGGCCTTGCTGGAGCTCAGGTCGGTGAGTGCCCCAACATAGTGGGTGACCTCACCACTGGTGCGATGGCGCAGCACTGTCAGGTTCAGCCACTGGGGATACACCTCGCCATTTTTGCGGCGGCTCCAGACCTCACCGGTCCAGCGGCCATGGACTGCCAAGGTTTGCAGCATCTCGGCAGAAAAAACATTGTCGTCCGCCCCCAGCGACAGGATGCGGGTGTCCTTGCCCAAAACGTCTTCTGCGGTGTACCCCGTGATGTCGGTGAAGGCGGCATTCACCAGCATGATCTGGTTATCGGCATTGGCAATCAACATGCCATCGGTGCTCTGGTCCAGCACCCGGCCTGCCAACTCCAGCTTGGTCGCCGCCGTGCGCTGGTCGGTCACATCACGGCGCAACACCAGCATGTGTAAGCGCTGGCCCTGGCGCCCAAACGACGGCACCCGCACCACGTCAAACACCCGCGTGCCACCGCGGCCATCACTCACGACCTCTTCACCGTGCGACACGCGGCCTGACTGCCATGTTGCTTCTTCATTGAGGGCACTGTGGCGCAGGCCTTCACGCGACGGGTGCCCTTGGTCTGCCAACTCAAGATTTGTGAATCCACTCGCCTCACGCTCACTCAAACCCAAGGTTGCACGGGCTGCAGGGTTAGTGAGAAGCCATCGACCATCACCGTCTTTGAGATGAACCATGTCCGGCAAATAACGGAACACGGATCGCAGCATCTTGTCCCGGGCTCGCACCAATTTGTCCGCGTCGGCACGTGCAGTGACATCCACACCAACAAACCAGCGCTCCCTTTGGTTCGCACCAGCATTCAACCCACCCATCGAAGACCAGGATATGCGGCGCTTTTCACCCGATTTGGTGGTTAATGTCCATTCAAAATCCCGAAAGTCAGGCCCCAAGGAATGTTGCTCTGCATTCTTGCGGTCAAGGTAGGCTGCATCGGGATACAACAATTGCCAACATGCGGCGTTCCCGACCATCTCTTGGGAACTGTAGCCCGTGACCAACTCTGCTTCACGGCTCCAGAAGGTGAAAACGCCATCCTGGACCCCTACTGCATTGACCAGCACAGGCAAATGGTCAAAAACAGTCAACAGGAGTTGAGGCACAACCCCATCCGCCAACAAAGGCGCTGCCACGTCTTCTGTGTCTTGCGGAAACTCCATGAAAAAACTTTCATCGTCAGACCCACCATCTGACTGGAAAAGCTTATTGAGATTACCGGACAAGTTGCTCACGACTGAAGGACTTTCCTGATCTTGTGAAATGTGCCCTGCCTGGCGCGACAGCGTTACTGCAGCGTACGGGCATGGCACGGGCTGCCAGGGTGCAGCTTACATGGAATAAACAAAAATTTACAAACATGCGTCAAAGAAGCAAGGACTACGGGCCTCAAGTCTGGGAGCCGAGAACCGACAGACAGGATGTTTTATACGAATCACGCAGCCAGTCAACGACGCGCGTGCCAACCATCTCCGGCACTGCTGACACCAGCCCCCAATATGTTGGGGCAACAAAAAAGCGCCCGAAGGCGCTTTTTGATTTTTTGGGGTGGCTGATGGGGCTCGAACCC
>JAGOEY010000018.1:0-3343 GCA_017997515.1 Burkholderiaceae bacterium
CCGCAGAACTGGCTTTGCCAGGCTGCTGGTATCGCCCCCAGCAAGGGGGTTGGCGAGAGCGAAGCGAAGCCTGGGGGTGAATGCATATTCAGGGTGCTATACTCTTTGGGTTTCGCCCAGAGGCATTCGTCTCAGGCGCAAACAAACTAGCAAACCAGTCCCAATAAGGTGTTTGCAGCTGCAAAGCTGTGAAGAGATGTTGCACAAATTGCAACGTCGGGCTGGATTTTAGACCTAACCTTTGGAGTTAATCCCTATGTCAGTCACCATGCGTGAAATGCTGGACGCCGGCGTCCATTTCGGCCACCAGACCCGTTTCTGGAACCCCAAGATGGCTCCGTACATCTTCGGCCACCGCAACAAGATCCACATCATCAACCTGGAAAAGTCGCTGCCACTGTTCCAGGAAGCCACCAAATTCATCAAGCAACTGTCGGCCAACGGCGGCACCATCCTGATGGTTGGTACCAAGCGCCAAGCCCGCGAAACCCTCGCTGCTGAAGCCCAGCGCGCTGGTGTGCCTTACGTTGACCAGCGTTGGCTCGGCGGCATGCTGACCAACTTCAAGACGGTCAAGACCTCCATCAAGCGTCTGAAGGACCTGAAGGCCCAGCAGGAAAGCGGCCTTGAGTCCCTGAGCAAGAAAGAACAGCTGACTTTCAGCCGTGAAATCGCCAAGCTCGAACGCGACATCGGCGGCATCCAAGATATGGCCGCTTTGCCCGATGCCATTTTTGTGATCGACGTGGGTTTCCACAAGATCGCCATCGCCGAAGCCAAGAAGCTGGGCATCCCCCTGATCGGCGTGGTTGATACCAACCACTCGCCTGAAGGTATCAGCTACGTGATCCCTGGTAACGACGACTCGGCCAAGGCTGTGGAGCTGTACGCCCGTGGTATCGCCGACGCCATCATCGAAGGCCGTGCAAACCGTGGCAACGAAGTGGTCAAGGCCGTGGCGGCTGAAACCAGCGACGAATTCGTCGAAGTGAACGAGGCTGCTGCCTAAGCACCTTGTGTGCCGCATGCGCTCGCGCTAAAAGAGGGGCAGCTTGCCCCTTTTTTTTAGCTCCAACTGAATTGAACTGAACAAGATACGGAGAAACACAATGGCTGTAATTACCGCAAGCATGGTTGGCGAACTGCGCGCCAAGACCGACGCCCCCATGATGGAATGCAAGAAGGCCCTGACCGAGGCTGACGGCAACATGGACAAAGCCGAAGAGCTGCTGCGCATCAAGCTCGGCAACAAGGCTGGCAAGGCCTCCGGTCGTATCACGGCTGAAGGTGTGGTCACCGCATCGGTCGACGGTAACACCGGCGGCATGATCGAAATCAACTGCGAAACCGACTTCGTTACCAAGAACGACAGCTTCCTGGCATTTGCCAAGGCCGCAGCCGTGCTGGTGGCCAAGAACAACCCTGCTGACATCGCTGCCCTGGGCGCGCTGCCTTACGAACAAGACGGTTTTGGCCCCACGCTCGAAGACGTGCGCAAGGGTCTGATCGGCAAGATCGGCGAAAACATGAGCTTCCGCCGCTTCAAGCACTTCGCCGGCAACGGCAAGCTGGCTTCTTACCTGCACGGCACCAGCATTGGTGTGATGGTGGAATTCGAAGGTGACGACACCGCCGCCAAGGACGTGGCCATGCACATCGCTGCAATGAAGCCAGTCGCTGTGTCGAGCGCTGACGTGCCTGCCGACCTGATCGAAAAAGAGCGTGCTGTCGCTGCTGGCAAGGCTGAAGAAGACCGCAAGGTTGCCGAAGCTGCTGGCAAGCCAGCCCAGCCTGCCGACATCGTTGCCAAACGCATCGAAGGCGGCGTGCAGAAGTACCTCAAAGAAGTCTCGCTGCACAACCAGGCTTTTGTGAAGAACGACAAACAAACCGTGGAAGCCATGCTCAAGGCCGCAGGCACCACAGTCAAGAGCTTCACCATGTACATCGTGGGTGAAGGCATCGAGAAGAAGGTTGACGACTTTGCTGCCGAAGTGGCTGCCCAGGTCGCTGCTGCCAAGGCCGCTGCTTAAGCTGCCGTCTGAAAAAATGCTTGCCGCCCACGAGGTGGCAGGCATTTTTTGTTATGTGCGCACAGATACTTAAATGTGCGCCACGCCTCTCTTAAAATTACAAGCCACACCAAGGAGTCCCCATGTCCACTGCCGCCCCAGCCTACAGACGAATTTTGCTCAAGCTGTCCGGGGAGGCCTTGATGGGAGATGACCAGTTCGGTATCAACCGCGCCACCATCGTACGGATCGTGGGTGAAATTGCCGAAGTAACCCGTCTGGGTGTGGAAGTGGCCGTGGTGATTGGCGGCGGCAACATCTTCCGTGGTGTGGCCGGAGGCTCGGTCGGTATGGACCGCGCCACAGCCGACTACATGGGTATGTTGGCCACCGTTATGAACTCGCTCGCACTGGCCGACGCCATGAACAAGCAGGGCCTGATTGCCCGTGTCATGTCCGCCATCGCCATCGAACAGGTGGTCGAGCCCTATGTCCGTCCCAAGGCCTTGCAGTACCTCGAAGAGGGCAAGGTGGTGGTGTTTGCCGCGGGAACGGGTAACCCGTTTTTCACCACCGACACCGCCGCCGCGCTACGGGGTGCCGAGATTGGTGCCGAGATTGTGCTCAAGGCCACCAAGGTGGACGGTGTGTACTCCGCTGACCCCAAAAAAGACCCGACCGCCACGCGGTACGACAAGATTACATTCGACGATGCCATGTCCCAGAATCTGGGCATCATGGATGCCACGGCGTTTGCCCTGTGCCGCGACCAGAAGCTGCCGATCAAGGTGTTCTCCATCTTCAAAGAAGGCGGTCTGAAACGGGTCGTGATGGGCGAGGACGAAGGCACACTCGTCTACGCCTGATTTGATTCCGTTCAAGGAGAGAATAATGACGATTGAAGACATCAAGAGCACCCTTGCCACCAAGATGGACCAGTCCATTGGTGCGTTCAAGAACAACCTCACACGTATACGCACCGGCCGCGCCAACCCCGCTCTGCTGGACACTGTGCAGGTGGACTATTACGGCTCCATGGTGCCGCTGAGCCAGGTCGCCAACGTGGCGCTGCTGGACTCCCGCACCATCAGCATCCAGCCTTGGGAAAAGGGCATGGGTGCCAAGATTGAAAAGGCGATTCGTGAAAGCGATCTGGGCCTGAACCCCGCCTCCATGGGTGACCTGATCCGTGTGCCCATGCCCGCCATGAGTGAAGAGCGCCGCAAGGAAATGACCAAGCTCGCACGCAATGAAGGTGAAAGCGCCAAGATCGCTGTACGCAACCTGCGCCGCGACGCCAACGAATCGGTCAAGAAGCTGGTCAAGGACAA
>JAGOEY010000018.1:3443-9180 GCA_017997515.1 Burkholderiaceae bacterium
GATTCACTGCGCCGCTGCGTCAAGGCCTGCGCCGAACGCGGGGTGGGTGTGTTGACCGTGTTCGCGTTCTCGTCCGAGAACTGGAACCGCCCGGCCGACGAAGTGTCGGGCCTGATGGAGTTGATGGCGTTGGCGTTGGGCCGTGAGGTGCCGCGCCTGTTGGCCGATGGGGTGCGTTTGTACTTCGTGGGGGAACGCGCCGGGCTGTCGGACAAGGTCAGCGCCGGTCTGGCCCAGGCCGAAGCCGCCACGGCACACAACCAGCGCTTGGTGCTCAACGTGTGTTTTAACTACGGTGGTCGCTGGGACATTGCCCAGGCCGCTGACAAGCTGGCCGCCCGTGGCGAAGCCATCACCGAGGCCAGCCTGAACGGTGCGATGGCCATGTCCCATGTGCCTGACCCGGACCTGCTGGTGCGTACCGGCGGTGAGCAGCGCATCAGCAACTTCTTGCTGTGGCAGGCCGCATACTCAGAGCTGCATTTCAGCGACGCGTTGTGGCCCGACTTTGACGAGGCCGCACTTGACGTGGCCATTGCAGCATTCCAGAAACGTGAGCGCCGGTTCGGCAAAACGTCCGAGCAGCTCACCGCCACACCTTCCGCCCACAAGCTTGCCTGAGGAGCACCATGCTCAAACAGCGTGTCATCACCGCCATCGTCCTGCTGGCGATCCTTCTGCCAGCCCTGTTTTACCCGTCACCCGTGCCGTTCTGCGCCGTGGCGCTGGTCATGATTGCGGCCGCAGGCTGGGAATGGGGCCGCCTCAATGGCCTGCAGAACACTGGGTCGGTGCTGCTGGCTGGGGTCTGTGTGGCCTTGTGTGGTGCGGCGTGGCAAGCGGGTTGGTTGGTCCAGCCTTTGCCCATGCTGTGGCTGGTCACAGGCGCGGCCTGGGTGCTGGGCGGCGCTTTCTTGCTGCGTGCCGGAGTGGCCGGCTGGCCGCGTATCCCGCGTACCGTGCGTTTGGTGGGGGGTGTGCTGGGCTTGAGTCTGGCTTGGTTGGCCATGGCGCAGGCGCGGGTGGTTGGCATCAACTTCCTGCTGTCGGTGCTGCTGCTGGTCTGGGTGGCCGACATCTTTGCCTATTTTGCCGGGCGCACCTTTGGCCTCAAATTCACCAAATCCAAGCTGGCCCCCGCCATCAGTCCCGGCAAAAGCTGGGAGGGTGTATGGGGTGGGATGGCGGGTGTGGTGGTGCTGGCGCTGGTGTGGGTCTGGGCCGACAAGACGTTTGCCCCTGCCGTCCCCAGTTTTTACAGCCAGCTGGCCTCGCGCCACATGCTGTTGCTGCTGGTGTCGGTGGTGTTTATGGGTGGCATGAGTGTGGTGGGAGATCTGGTCGAGTCGCTGATCAAACGCAGCGCCGGGGCCAAGGACAGCAGCCGCTTGTTGCCCGGCCACGGTGGTGTGCTGGACCGGATTGATGCTTTGCTTCCGACTTTGCCCCTGGCCATGATGCTGGTGTCTTTCACATGAGCGCGCTAGAGCGCAGGCAGCGCATCTCCGTGCTGGGATCGACCGGCTCCATCGGTTGCAACACGCTTGACGTGCTGGCACGGCACCCGGACCGGTTCGAGGTCTACGCCCTGGGTGCGGCCACGCAGGTCGACCTGATGCTGCAGCAGTGTGCCCAGTTCAAGCCCCGTTTTGCCGCCATGGCGAGTGAGCCGCATGGCCGCGCCTTGCAGGAAAAAATCAAGGAAAATGGGCTTCCAACGCAGGTGCTGTTTGCGCAAGGTGCTATGGAAGATATAGCGTCCAGCGACGAGGTCGATATGGTGATGGCCGCCATCGTCGGCGCAGCTGGTCTGGGCCCGTGCCTGGCAGCGGCGCGCAGCGGCAAGCGCCTGTTGCTGGCCAACAAAGAGGCGTTGGTGGTGGGTGGTGAATTCTTCCTGCGCACGGTGGAGCAGGGCGGGGCCCGGCTGCTGCCCATCGACAGCGAACATTCCGCCATCTTCCAGTCGCTGCCCGAAGACCCCGCAACCTGGCAGCGCCGGGTGCACAAGATCATCCTGACCGCGTCCGGCGGCCCGTTTCGCACCCGTGACCCGGCCACACTGCGCGACGTCACCCCCGAGCAGGCCTGCGCCCACCCGAACTGGTCGATGGGCCGCAAAATTTCGGTGGACTCGGCCACTATGATGAACAAGGCGCTTGAAGTGATCGAGGCGCGTTACCTGTTTGGTGTGGCACCCGCACAAATCGAGGTGGTGATCCACCCGCAAAGCATCGTGCATTCGATGGTGCAGTACCGCGACGCGTCTTTTGTGGCGCAGCTGGGCTCGCCCGACATGCGGGTGCCTATTGCCTATGGCCTGTCCTGGCCCGAGCGTATGGAGAGTGGTGCGGCACCGCTGGATTTCACGTCCCTGGCGGCCATGACCTTCGAGGTGCCCGATGCCCAGCGTTTCCCCGGCCTGCAACTGGCGTGGGACGCGTTGAATGCAGCCCCGGGCACCACGGCGGTGCTGAACGCGGCCAACGAGGTCGCGGTGCAGGCCTTTCTGGACCGCAGCATCCGTTTTGACCAGATTCACCACGTCAACCTTGCAACTTTGGAGGCCGTATCCCCCTCCAACCCGTCCTCACTGGAAGAATTGCTCGCGCTGGATGCTCTTTCGCGTGAAGCTGCGCACCATGCCATGACCTCCATGGCAGTGCGGTGAGGCACACAGTGGCTTATTTGCCCGGGAAATAAAGATGCTGACGATTGTTGCGTTTATTGTGGCCTTGGCCCTGTTGATTGCCGTACACGAGTACGGGCACTACCGCGTCGCGGTGGCCTGTGGTGTGAAGGTGGAGCGGTTCTCGATCGGGTTTGGCAAGACACTTTTCCGCTGGCAGCCCAAGGGGTCGCCCACGGAGTTCGTCATTGGCATGCTGCCCTTGGGCGGGTACGTGAAGATGCTCGATGAGCGCGAGGCACCCGTGGCCGAACATGAACGGCATCTGGCGTTCAACAACCGTCCTTTGCGGCAGCGCGCTGCCATTGTGGCTGCCGGGCCAGCCGCCAATCTGCTGCTGGCAGTGCTGTTGTATGCCATGGTGAGCTGGGTGGGTGTGCAAGAGCCACGCGCCGTGTTGTCGATGCCCGCAGTGGGTTCCATTGCCGAAAAGGCTGGACTGCGGGGCGGCGAGTTGGTCACCCGTGCAGGCGTGGAGGGTGAAGCCCTGCAGCCGGTGCAGTCGTTTGAGGACTTTCGCTGGCTGCTGACCCAGGCGGCACTGAACGGCCAGAACGTGCAACTGGAATTGCAAGCAACTGCTGCCGCAGGTCAAACTGCTTTGCAGGAGTTGCGCTTGCCCCTGGGTGGTATGGCCGCCAGCGAGGTGGACGCCCAGTTGTTCCGCAAGATCGGTATCGTGGGTCCGTGGACTCCTCCGGTGATTGGTGAAGTGATGCCCGACGGTGCCGCAGCCGCAGCGGGCCTGCGTGCGGGCGATACCGTGCGCCGTATCGGTGCCACGGACATCGTGGACGGCCAGCAACTGCGTGAAGCCATCCGGGCCTCCGTGCAGGGAACCCAGCCCGTTCAGAAAAACTGGACGGTGGAGCGTAATGGTTCCACCGTGACGCTGAACGTCACACCCGCTGCCCTGCAGGATGGGGCCGCCGTCGTGGGGCGTATTGGTGCTTATGTCGGAGGCGCCCCAGAATTTGTGACAGTGCGCCATGGGCCGTTCACCGGCCTGTGGAAAGGGGTGGTGCGCACCTGGGAAGTCTCGGTGCTGACGCTGCGCATGATGGGCAAGATGGTGATTGGCCAGGCGTCGCTTAAAAACCTGAGCGGGCCGCTCACCATCGCCGATTACGCGGGCAAGTCTGCCAGCCTGGGGTTGACCCAGTACCTCACCTTTCTGGCCCTGATCAGCGTCAGCCTGGGGGTTTTGAACCTGTTACCGCTGCCTGTCCTCGACGGGGGGCACCTGATGTATTATCTTTGGGAGGGTGTGACTGGCAAAAGCGTCTCCACCGCGTGGATGGAGCGTCTCCAGCGCGGGGGTGTTGCAGTGCTGCTGGTCATGATGTCCATCGCACTTTTCAACGATGTCTCCCGGCTCTTTGGCTAATCTTTCGGCTGCTGCCGCTCCACCATGGCGGGCCACCCCTGCTTCGTTCAGCCTCGAAAATCTTTCATGAACCATCATTTCAATCGCTTTCACCTGCGCACGGTCTCTGCCGTGGTCGCCATGGCCTTTGCCGCACAGGCTGCCTGGGCCGTCGATCCCTTCACTGTGAGTGACATCCGTATCGAAGGCCTGCAGCGTGTTGAGCCAGGCACCGTGTTTGCATCCCTGCCCGTGCGGGTGGGTGACACCTACAACGACGAAAAGGGTTCTGGCGCGATCAATGCGCTGTTCTCTTTAGGTCTGTTCAAAGACGTGCGGCTTGAAACCAACGGAAACGTGCTGGTGGTGGTGGTCGAAGAGCGCCCCACCGTGGCGGAAGTCGAATTTGTCGGGACCAAAGAGTTCGACAAGGACACGCTGAAAAAAGCCATGCGTGACGTGGGGCTGGTTGAGGGGCGTCCGTTTGACAAGGCGCTGGCCGACCGCGCGGAGCAGGAGTTGAAGCGCCAGTACATCAACAAGAGCCTGTACGGTGCCGAAATTGTGACCACGGTCACACCGATTGAGCGCAACCGGGTGAACCTGACCTTCAGCGTGACCGAAGGCGACGCCGCCAAGATCAAGGAAATCAACATCGTGGGCAACAAGGCCTTCAGCGCGTCCACGCTGAAGGGCCAGTTTGACCTCGACACCGGTGGCTGGCTCAGTTGGTACACCAAGTCCGACCGCTACGCCCGTAACAAGCTCAACGCCGACCTGGAAGCACTGCGTGCGTACTACCTGTCGCGTGGGTATCTGGAGTTCCGGATCGATTCCACCCAGGTCGCTATTTCGCCTGACAAGGAGGATATTTCTGTCACCATCAACGTCACCGAGGGTGAGCGCTTTGTGGTCTCCAACGTCAAGCTAGAAGGCAACTACCTCGACAAGGACGATGAGTTCAAGTCGCTGGTGACGATCAAACCCGGTGAGGCTTTTAACGCCGATGCCGTGGCTCAGACCACCAAGGCTTTCACCGACTACTTTGGCAATTTTGGCTATGCCTTTGCCCGCGTGGAATCGCGCCCCGAGATCGACCGTGCCACCAACCAGGTCACGCTGGTGCTGCAGGCGGATCCATCACGTCGCGCTTATGTGCGCAAGATCAATATTTCGGGCAACAACAAAACCCGCGACGAAGTGCTACGCCGTGAATTCCGCCAGCTGGAGTCGTCGTGGTACGACGGTGACAAGATCAAGCTGTCCCGCGACCGCGTGGATCGCCTGGGTTATTTCACCGATGTGAATGTGGAAATCCAGGAAGTGGCTGGCTCGCCTGACCAGGTGGACTTGATGGTCTCCATGGTCGAAAAACCCACAGGCAGTTTGACCTTGGGTGCGGGTTTCTCCAGCGCCGAGAAGGTCTCTCTTTCATTCGGTATCAAGCAGGAAAACGTATTTGGCTCGGGCAACTACCTGGGTATCGACGTCAACACCAGCAAATACAACCGCACCCTGGTGCTGAGTACGACCAACCCGTACTTCACCCAGGACGGCATTTCGCGCACCCTGGATCTGTACCACCGCTCCTCCAAGCCGTACCAAGACCAGGGCGGTAACTACGAGTTGGTCACCCAAGGTGCGAGTGTGCGTTTTGGTGTGCCCTTCAGCGAAACCGACAC
>JAGOEY010000018.1:9280-15648 GCA_017997515.1 Burkholderiaceae bacterium
GCATTTCGCGCACCCTGGATCTGTACCACCGCTCCTCCAAGCCGTACCAAGACCAGGGCGGTAACTACGAGTTGGTCACCCAAGGTGCGAGTGTGCGTTTTGGTGTGCCCTTCAGCGAAACCGACACCGTGTTTTTCGGCGGCGGTCTGGAGCGCACCACCATCAAGCCGGGCACCAACATGCCTGCGGTTTATCTGGCCTACGCGGAAGAGTTTGGCTACACCAGCCTGGCGGTTCCACTCACCATTGGCTGGTCGCGTGACAGCCGCGACAGTGCACTGGTACCCAATTCGGGTCTGTACCAGCGCCTGAACACCGAATGGTCGGTGGCGGGGGATGCACGTTACCTGCGTGCCAACTACCAGATCCAGCAGTACATCCCGCTGAACAAACAGTTCACGCTGGCATTTAACGGTGAAGCCGGTTGGGGCAAGGGACTGAACGGGCAGCCTTTCCCGGTTTTCAAGAATTTCTATTCCGGTGGCTTGGGTTCGGTGCGTGGTTTTGACCAGGGTACCCTGGGCCCACGTGACGTGACGGGTTCTTCTATTGGTGGACCGAAGAAAATCACGTTGAACGCGGAGGTGATTGCGCCGTTCCCCGGTGCAGGAAATGACCGGACCTTACGTATTTTTGCATTCACCGACGTCGGCAACGTGTTTGGTGAAGACCAAAAGCTGACCGTCTCTGATCTGCGGGCTTCCGTAGGTGTTGGTCTGAGCTGGATTTCGCCCATTGGCCCGTTGCGGATTGCATTTGCCAATCCGTTGCGCAAGCAGGCGGGCGATAGAATCCAGAAATTGCAATTCCAAATTGGTACATCCTTCTAATGAACACTTTTTCTCGTCAATGGACCCTGGGCTTGGTCATGGGTCTGGCTGCAGTGGCAGCTCCTGCCTACGCTGAGGATTTCCGCGCGGGCTTCGTCAACACCGACCGCATCTTCCGCGAAGCGGTGCCTGCCAAGGCAGCGCAGACCAAACTCGAACAAGAGTTCTCGCGCCGCGAGAAGGAAATCGTGGATGCGGGTAACACACTGAAGAGCGCTTCGGAAAAGTTCGAGCGTGAAGCGCCCACCATGGCCGAAAGCCAGCGCGTCAACCGCCAGAAACAACTGGTGGAACAGGACCGTGACTTCCAGCGCAAGCGCCGTGAGTTCCAGGAAGACCTGAACTCCCGTAAGAACGAAGAGCTGCAACAGGTGCTGGAACGCGCCAACCGCATCATCAAACAAGTGGCCGAAGCCGAGAAGTACGACGTGATCCTGCAGGAAGCCGTTTACTTCAACCCTAAGCTCGACATCACTGACAAGGTGATCAAGGCGCTGAACGCTGCTGGCACTGGCAAGTAAGCCAGTTGCGCGGGTTGACACGGGTGGCATTGCGTCTCGGCTCCATTGTTGAAGCACTCGGAGGAGAACTGTGGGGTGATGCAGCCCTGCAGATCACGGCCCTGGCGCCCCTGGAGTCAGCCACCCCTGCCGACCTGAGTTTTCTCAGCAACCCACGCTACCAACAGCAACTCGCCGCCTCCCAGGCGGCGTGTGTCATTGTGGGGCCGGCCATGCGCGATGTGGCCGTTGCGCGCGGTGCCTGTATCGTCACCGACCAGCCGTACCTCTATTTCGCCCGCGTCACCCAGCTCTGGAAGAAAAGCCAGGGTCGTGGTGCGCCGGTGGGGATCCATCCCAGCGCGGTGGTGGACGTGGACGCCGATGTGCATCCCACCGCGTCCGTGGGGCCGTTGTGTGTGGTGGAGCGGGGTGCCCGTATTGGTGCCCATACCGTGCTGAAGTCCCGCGTGACGGTGGGAGAAGACTGCCACATCGGTGAACGTTGCATCGTGCATGCCGGTGTGGTGATTGGGGCAGACGGCTTTGGTTTTGCCCCCAATCCCAGTGCCGCCGGTGCCTGGGAAAAAATTGAGCAGCTGGGGGCCGTGGTGATCGGCAACGACGTCGAAATTGGTGCCAACACCTGTATCGACCGGGGAGCCCTGGCCGACACCGTGCTCGAAGACGGCGTCAAACTCGACAACCTGGTGCAGATCGGCCACAACGTGCGGGTGGGAAAACACAGCGCCATGGCCGGGTGTGTGGGTATTGCGGGCAGCGCCACCATCGGTGCCCACTGTACCGTGGGCGGCGGGGCCATCGTGCTGGGGCACCTGAGCCTGGCCGACCATGTGAATATTTCTGCCGCGACGGTGGTGACCCGCACGATTTCAGAGCCGGGCCACTACACTGGAATGTTTCCCATCGATGACAATGCGCGCTGGGAAAAAAACGCTGCAACACTCAAACAACTGCACACTTTGCGCGAGCGCATCAAAGCGCTGGAGCGAACGCTGAAAGCAGCATGAACGGAAGAACAACTCGATGATGGATATCCACGCAATTCTCAAGCAACTGCCCCACCGCTACCCCTTTCTGCTGGTAGACAAGGTCATCGAGCTGGAGAGCAACACGCGCATCAGAGCGATCAAGAACGTCACCTTCAACGAGCCGTACTTTGGTGGGCATTTCCCGGGCCGCCCCGTGATGCCCGGCGTGCTGATTCTGGAAGCCCTGGCCCAGGCTGCAGGCCTGCTGGCGTTTGACGCCATGGGCAAGGTGCCCGACGAGAACAACATCTACTACTTCGTGGGTATCGATGGCGCGCGCTTCAAGCGCCCGGTGGAGCCAGGTGACCAGCTCATCCTCACCATCACCATCGACCGCGTGCGGGGCGGCATCTGGAAGTTCAAAGGTGTGGCCACCGTGGGTGACGAGGTGGCGTGTGAAGCCGAACTGATGTGCACCATGCGGGCCGTGAACTGACGTGGGCCTGATCCACCCCACAGCCATCGTTGCAGAGGGCGCGCACCTGGACCCTTCGGTCAGCGTGGGGCCTTATGCGGTCATCGGCCCCCATGTCACCATGGGCGCACGCACCACTGTGGGCGCACATTGCGTGATCGAGGGCCACACGACCATCGGTGCGGACAACCGGATTTTCCAGTTCAGCTCCCTGGGCGCTGTGCCGCAGGACAAGAAATATGCCGGTGAGCCCACGCAACTGGTGATTGGCGACCGCAACACCATCCGCGAGTTCTGCACCTTCAACCTGGGTACCGCACAGGACGCGGGTGTGACCCGTATCGGTGACGACAACTGGATCATGGCCTACGTGCACATTGCACACGACTGTGTGCTGGGCAACCAGATCACGATGGCCAACAACGCCACGCTGGCCGGCCACGTGGAAGTCGGCGATTGGGCCACCGTCGGCGGCCTCACGGGTGTGCTGCAACGTATGCGTATTGGTGCCCACACCATGGTGGGGTTTGCCAGCCATGTGGGCAAGGACGTGCCCCCTTTTATGGTGGTGGACGGCAACCCGCTGGCCGTGCGGGCAGTGAACCTGGTCGGTTTGCGCCGCCGTGATTTCTCCGCCGAGCGCCTGGCCGCCATCCGCGACATGCACAAAATCATTTACCGCCAGGGCAAAACCCTGGACGAAGCCCGCACTGCTATCCAGGCCCTGGCGATCGACATGCCCGAAGCGGCTGCCGATATTGCGCTGATGGACAACTTCCTGGGCAGCTCCGTCAGCGGTATAGCGCGTTGACCTCCTCGACGATGGCTGCACCCCGCGTCGCCATGGTAGCGGGCGAAGCCTCCGGTGACCTGCTTGCAGGTTTGGTGCTGGACGGCCTGCGTGCCCGCTGGCCCGACCTGCAGGCCACAGGGATCGGCGGGCCGCAGATGGTGCAGCGCGGCTTCCAGGCCAACTGGCCCAGCGACAAACTGGCCGTACACGGCTACAGCATCGAAGTGTTCCGCCGTCTGGGCGAATTACTCCGCATTCGCAAACAGCTGCGTGAACGCCTGCTGCGTGAGCGCCCCGACGTGTTTGTGGGGGTGGACGCACCCGACTTCAACCTGGGGCTGGAGGCTGCACTCAAGGCCCAGGGCATTCCGACCGTGCATTTTGTCTGCCCATCCATCTGGGCCTGGCGTGCCGACCGGGTCGAGAAAATCCGCCGCGCGGCCGACCATGTGTTGTGTATCTTCCCGTTCGAGCCCGCTTTGCTCGCAGAACATGGCATTGCCGCGACCTATGTGGGCCACCCGCTGGCCAGTGTGATCCCGCTGCAGCCGGACCGGGCGGCCGCGCGGCACAAGCTGGGCCTGGAAGAAGGCGACGACGTGGTCGCCATCCTGCCGGGCAGTCGCAAGTCGGAAGTGCGCTACCTGGCTATGCGGTTCTTTCTGGCTGCAGCGCTTATGCAGCGGGCGCAACATGCTATTAAATTTGTAGTTCCGGCCGTTCCCTCCTTGCGTGCCGAGATCGAAGCCATTGCGGCACAGGCCGACATGGCGGGCCGTATCCAGATCGTGACGGGCCAGTCGCACACTGTGCTGGCTGCGTGTGACGTAACGCTGATTGCCAGCGGCACAGCCACGCTGGAAGCCGCCTTGTTCAAGCGGCCCATGGTCATTGCCTACAACATGCATTGGCTGTCGTGGAAACTGATGAAGCGGAAACAGCTTCAGCCTTGGGTCGGCCTGCCGAACATTCTGTGCCACGACTTTGTGGTGCCCGAGCTGCTGCAGGATGCGGCCCACCCCGCAGCCCTGGCAGACGCCACGATGCAGTGGCTCGACGCCAAAGGCTCTGCGAGAATTGCGGCCCTCGAAGCACAATTCACCACGCTGCACCACACGCTGCAGCGCGACACCGCCCAGTTAGCCACCGATGCCATCCAGAAAATTATTGACAAAACCTGAACAGGTGCCGCTGGCCTGGAGCCCGCGCGGGCTGGTGGCGGGGGTGGACGAAGCCGGGCGTGGGCCCCTGGCCGGGCCGGTGGTCGCGGCCGCCGTCATCCTGGACGCGCGCCAGCCCATCGCAGGCCTGGCCGACTCCAAAAAACTCACCGCGTTGCGGCGTGAAAAACTGTTCGACGAGATCCTGGCCAAAGCCCTGTGCTGCTCGATTGCCGAGGCGAGCGTCGAAGAGATCGAACGCCTCAACATCCTGCAGGCCACCATGCTGGCCATGCAACGCGCCGTGGAAGGCCTGCGCCTCAAACCCGGCCATGTGCTGGTGGACGGCAACCGCTTGCCCACCCTGGGCATGACGAGTGAAGCCATTGTGAAGGGCGACGCCACCGTGCCAGCCATTTCTGCCGCGTCCATCCTGGCCAAGGTCACCCGCGACCGCTGGTGCGCGCAGGTGGACGTGGACTACCCGCAGTACGGCTTTGCCGGGCACAAGGGCTACGGCACGGCCGCGCACCTGCAGGCGCTGCAGGACCACGGTGCCTGCCCCTTGCACCGCAAAACCTTTGCACCCGTGACGGCCGTTGTCTCCCAGGCGCTGCGATGAGTTCTGACCCCATCGTCCATATCCAGTCGCGCGACAACCCGCTGCTGAAAGAATTACGCCGTCTGTCGCAAGACAGCACCGCCTACCGCAAACAAGGCCGTGTCTGGCTCGAAGGGGATCACCTGTGCCGTGCCGCGCTGGCACGTGGCTGGAAGCCCGCTGCGGCCCTGTTTTCAGAGTCTTTTTGGCCTCTGGCGCAGGCGCAGTATGCGCAAGCAGCTATTAAAACCATAGTGTTGGCCGACAGCTTGTTTGCCGATCTGAGCAGCCTGGAATCCCCCGCAAACATGGGTTTTGTGGTGGACCTGCCCGCTGCCGCCCCATTCGACCCACACGCGGCCAGTGTGGTGCTGGACCGGGTGCAGGACGCGGGCAACGTGGGCTCCATCCTGCGCAGTGCGGGGGCCTTTGGCTTCAAACAGATCATTGCCCTCAAAGGTTCTGCTGCCTTGTGGAGCCCCAAGGTGCTGCGGGCCGGCATGGGTGCCCATTTCGACCTGCGGATGGTCGAAGCCGTCACGCCCGAGGCGTTGGAGGCGCTGGCCGTGCCGCTGCTGGTTACCAGCTCCCACGGCGGTGCCTACCTGCACCAGGCCGATCTGCCCTGGCCCTGCGCCTGGGTTTTGGGCCACGAAGGGCAGGGCGTGTCACCCGCGCTGGAAGCCCGCGCCGCCCAGCGCATCCGCATCGCCCAGCCGGGTGGTGAGGAGTCGCTGAATGTGGCTGCTGCTGCGGCGATCTGCCTGCATACGAGCGGGGCAGGGCGGGCGTAATCTGAAATACCCCCGCAGCGCCTTCAGTGCTTTTTGCCTCAAGGATGCGATGCTGGTGGCTGGGTGGAGCCTGTTCCACGGCGTTGGCCGGGGCCCAATCGGGCTCCAAGCCCAGGGATATTCTGTAAAACATGGCAGAAACCCTTGGTCTCCGGGCTACAATTGGAGGCTTTCTCGCAAACAAGTCGCCCGGCCGCATCCAAAGCAAACCTTCCATAAAGAG
>JAGOEY010000018.1:15748-17008 GCA_017997515.1 Burkholderiaceae bacterium
AATCGGGCTCCAAGCCCAGGGATATTCTGTAAAACATGGCAGAAACCCTTGGTCTCCGGGCTACAATTGGAGGCTTTCTCGCAAACAAGTCGCCCGGCCGCATCCAAAGCAAACCTTCCATAAAGAGCAGTCCTCAGGACACGTTCCCAAGACGTGCCCCCAGGGCTCCGGGCGACCGTAACCATCCGGAGAACCCAGTGCTTTTGTCTCTACAGGGAACCTTCCCCCCCGCCATCCTGGCGCTCGCAGACGGCACGGTCTTTATTGGCAATTCGATCGGAGCCACCGGCTCCACCGTCGGTGAGGTGGTGTTTAACACCTCCATGACCGGCTACCAGGAAATCCTCACCGACCCCAGCTACTGCCAGCAGATCGTCACCCTGACGTATCCGCACATCGGCAACTACGGCGTCAACGGTGAAGACGTCGAATCCAGCAAAGTCCATGCTGCAGGTCTGATCATCAAGGACCTGCCATTGCTGGCGTCCAATTTCCGCCAGACCAGTTCGTTGCCCGACTACCTCGTGCGTGAAAACACGGTGGCCATCGCCAACATCGACACCCGCAAGCTGACGCGCCACCTGCGCACGCATGGCGCACAAAATGGTTGTATCGTTGGGCTGTCTGCAGGCCAGGTGGTCAGTCAGGCCGCCATTGACAGCGCTGTAGCCGCCGCCAAGGGTGCACCCAGCATGGCCGGGCTGGACCTGGCCAAGGTGGTGTCGGCATCCCAGCCGTATGACTGGACCCAGACCGAATGGCAACTGGCACGTGCCGATGGCACACCGGGCTACGGCGAGCAAGCTGCAGGCCGTTTCCACGTGGTGGCGTTTGACTTCGGTGTGAAGTTCAATATCCTGCGCATGCTGGCCGAGCGCGGCTGCCGCGTGACTGTGGTGCCCGCGCAAACCAGTGCTGCTGATGTGCTGAAGCTGAACCCCGACGGTATCTTTTTGTCCAATGGCCCTGGTGACCCGGAGCCTTGTGACTACGCCATTGCCGCCACACGCGCGCTCATCGAAACCGGCATCCCGACGTTCGGTATCTGCCTGGGCCACCAGATCATGGCTTTGGCCAGTGGCGCCAAGACCTTCAAGATGAAGTTCGGCCACCACGGTGCCAACCACCCGGTGAAAGACCTCGACAACGGCCGTGTCAGCATCACCAGCCAGAACCACGGTTTTGCGGTGGACGAAAAGACCTTGCCCGCTAACTTGCGTGCGACCCACATCAGCCTGTTCGACGGCACGCTGCAAGGCC
>JAGOEY010000142.1 GCA_017997515.1 Burkholderiaceae bacterium
TGCTGTACAGCGCCATCGACAACTCGCAGCTGTACGTGAACAAGGTGGCCCTCAACTGCCGCTCACGCATGAACGTGCCCTTCCTGCTGCGCGACGAATCGCGCAACGACGCCTTCCTGACCGGCGCCAAGGCACGCGGTTTGCTGCAGCTCAAGGGCCACAAGTCGGTCGGCGGCATGCGCGCCAGCATCTACAACGCCATGCCACTGGAAGGCGTGCAGGCGCTGGTGGACTACATGCAAGAATTCGAGAAGCAGCACGCCTGAACGCCCTCACCTACGCACCCATGAGCTCGCACACCCCTCTTCCCCCGAACATCACCCTCGGTGATCTGCGCACGCAGATCGACGCCCTCGACAGCCAGTTGCTCACGCTGCTGAACCAGCGCGCCCGCGTGGCCGAGCAGGTCGGCGAAATCAAGAAGCGAGAAGGCACCCCCTTCTTCCGCCCGGACCGGGTGGCCCAGGTGATCGAGAAGATCCAGACCGCCAACCAGGGCCCCCTCAAGGGCCAGCATGTGGCCGCCGTCTGGCGCGAAATCATGTCGGCCTGTTTGGCGCTCGAGTCGCCCCAACGCGTAGCCGTGCTCGGCCCCGCAGGCACTTTCTGCGAACAGGCTGCCATCGAATATTTTGGTGGTGCAGCCGACCTGGTGTACTGCGCCAATTTCGACGAAGTGTTCCATGCCACCGCGAGCGGCAGCGCCCAGTACGGTGTGGTGGGGGTCGAAAATTCAACCGAAGGCGTGGTTACCCGTTCGCTCGACCTGTTCCTGCACACCCCCACCCATGTGGTGGGCGAGGTGAGCCTGATGGTGCGCCACAACCTGCTGCGCCAGAGCCCATCCCTTGACGGCATCGAGGTGGTCATGGCCCACCCGCAAGCGCTGGCGCAGTGCCAGGCGTGGTTGTCCAAACACCTGCCGCATGCCGAGCGCCGCCCGGTCTCCAGCAACGCCGAGTCCGCCCGCCTTGCCGCCACCAACCCTGCCTGGGCCGGTTTGGCCAGCGAACGCGCCGCAACCCAGTTTGGCCTGCACATCGTGGCCCATGCGATCCAGGACGACGCGTACAACCGCACCCGTTTTGCCGTGATCTGCCTGCCCCAGACCCTGGGCACCCCGCCACCCTCGGCAAAAGACTGCACCAGCATCATCGTCTCGGTGCCCAACCAGCCGGGAGCCGTACACGACCTGCTGGTGCCACTCAAGACACACGGTGTGTCGATGACCCGTTTCGAGTCGCGCCCGGCACGTACAGGCCAATGGGAGTATTACTTCTACATCGACCTCGAAGGCCACCCCGCCCAACCCCATGTTGCGCGCGCACTCGAAGAGCTGCGCGGGCTGTGTGCGTTCTACAAGGTGCTGGGCACGTACCCGGTTTCGGCATAGATGTTTGAGCAACTCGGTCTCATTGGCTGCGGCCTGATGGGCGGCTCGTTTGCGTTGGCACTCAAACGCGCGGGCCTGGTCAAACGCGTGGTGGGTTACAGCAAATCACCGTCCACCACCCAGAAGGCGCGCCAGATGGGGGTGATTGACGTCGAAGCACCGTCTGCGCTGCTGGCGGTGTCGGGGGCCGACATCGTGCTGGTGGCCGTACCGGTGGCCGCGACCGAAGCCACCCTCAAGTCCATCCGCCACCTTGTCACCTCACAGATGCTGGTGATGGACGTAGGCTCCACCAAGGTGGATGTGGTGGACGCTGCACGCCGCGCGCTGCGCGACCAGGTCGGCTCCTTCGTCCCTGCGCACCCGGTCACGGGCAAGGAGGTGGCAGGTGTTGAACATGCCGATGCGTCCTTGTACAAAGGCAAACAGCTCATCCTGACACCGATGGAACGCACCCTGACGGTGCAGCTGAAAAAAGCCGAAGCCGTGTGGTCAGCCCTGGGTTGCCGCGTGGTGCAGATGTCGCCCGAATCCCACGACGCGGCCTTTGCTGCCATCAGCCACCTGCCCCATGTGCTGGCATTCGCCCTGATGAACAGCATCGCGGGCCAGCCGAATGGGCAGCAGTTTCTGGACCTGGCCGGGCCGGGGTTTCGGGATTTTTCCCGCATTGCCGCCAGCGACCCCAAGGTGTGGCGCGACATTTGCCTCGCCAACAAGACCGAGCTGCTAGAGCAGTCGCGGCAGTTCCAGCAAGCGCTGCAGCATTTTGACCAGCTCATCACCAGCGGCGACGCGCAGGCGCTTGAACAATCCATCGCCCAGGCCAGCACATTGCGTGCGGACTGGCACATGACGACACACAAGCCGACGCACTGAAAGCCTTCTTTCCATGTTCAGCACCGCCTTTCTGGATATCCCCCCTCTGACTGCGGCCGGTGGCACCGTCACCCTGCCCGGCTCCAAAAGTATCTCCAACCGGGTGCTGCTGCTGGCCGCACTGAGCCACGGCACAACCCGGGTACACGACCTGCTGGACTCGGACGACACCCACGTCATGCTCGACGCGCTGCGCCAGCTGGGCTGTGGTGTGCGCCAGCAAGGCAGCACCACCGAGATTGATGGTTTGGCCGGTCAACTGGCTGTACACCAGGCCGACCTGTTCATGGGCAACGCGGGCACCGCCATCCGCCCGCTGACCGCGGCACTGGCTGTGCTGGGCGGTGACTTCACGCTGCACGGCGTGCCGCGTATGCACGAGCGCCCGATTGGTGACCTGGTGGATGCCCTGCGCCAGATCGGCTGCCACATCGGCTACACCGGCCAGGATGGTTACCCGCCGCTGCGTATCGGCACACCCCAGCTGTCGCTTGACGCCCCCATCCGCGTGCGCGGCGACGTGTCCAGCCAGTTCCTCACCGCCCTGCTGATGGCCTTGCCTCTGGTGTCCAGGCAAGACGTGGTGATTGATGTAGTGGGCGAGCTGATCTCCAAGCCCTACATCGAGATCACGCTGAACCTGCTCGCGCGTTTTGGCATCCATGTACAACGCGACGGCTGGGCGCGGTTCACCATTCCCGCGGGCAGCCGTTACCAATCGCCTGGTGATATCCATGTGGAGGCCGACGCCTCTTCCGCTAGCTATTTCATAGCGCTTGGCGCAGTAGCAGCGGGCGCCACAGGCCAAAATGGCATCAAAATTCTCGGTGTAGGCGCTGATTCCATCCAGGGCGACATCCGTTTCATCGATGCGGCACAGCAAATGGGCGCACACATCAGCAGCGGCCCGAACTGGCTGCAGATCACCCGGGGTGCCTGGCCACTCAAAGCCATCGACCTCGACTGCAACCACATCCCCGACGCCGCGATGACCCTGGCCGTGATGGCCTTGTACGCCGACGGCCACAGCACCCTGCGCAACATCGCCAGCTGGCGCGTCAAGGAAACCGACCGCATTGCCGCGATGGCCACCGAACTGCGCAAGCTGGGCGCTGCGGTCGAGGAAGGCGCTGACTTCATCCGCATTGAGCCTCTGCCAAGCGCCAAGGACTGGAAAGCGGCCACCATCCACACCTACGACGACCACCGGGTGGCCATGTGTTTCTCGCTCGCTGCCTTTAACCCGGCCGGTCTGCCGGTGCGCATCGAAGACCCGAAATGTGTCGCCAAGACTTTCCCCGACTATTTCGAGGCCTTGTTCTCGGTGTCCCAAACCCCTGTGGCGCAGATTCCCGTGGTCTGCGTGGACGGCCCCACCGCGTCCGGCAAAGGCACGGTGGCCGTGGCCGTGGCCGAACGGCTGGGTTACCACTTTCTGGATTCCGGTGCGATGTACCGCGTCACAGCCCTGGCCGCCACGCAGGCCGGGCTGGAAATCACACCCGCATCCGAAGCCGCCATTGCCCAGCTCGCGCAGCAACTGCCGCTGCGCTTTACGGGCGGGCGGGTGCTGCTGGACGGCGTGGACGTCAGTGACGCCATCCGCACCGAAGAGGCCGGCATGAACGCCTCCAAAGTGTCCGCCCTGCCCTCGGTGCGTGTGGCCCTGGTGGCGTTACAACACAGCTTTCGGCAACTGCCGGGCTTGGTGGCAGACGGGCGCGACATGGGCACGGTCATCTTCCCGGATGCCCCGCTGAAGGTGTTTCTCACGGCCAGCGCCGCCTGCCGCGCAGAACGCCGCCATAAGCAGTTGATTTCAAAGGGAATTTCGACTAATATCGACAGTCTTCGCGCAGACTTGGAAGCACGCGACGCCCGGGACTCATCCCGCAGCGCCGCCCCTCTCAAACCTGCGCAAGATGCCTTGCTGCTCGACAACTCCCAGATGACGGTGGAAACATCGGTTAATCAGGTGTTGGACTGGTGGCAAAGCAAACAGCCTTTCAAAGCAGTTTGAAAAGCAAAGGCCCGCACAAGCCCTCTCCGCGTGGTACGCAAAGTACGCGCACAGGCGGTGCGGTTTTTTAACGTAACCCGCGGCGACCCCGCACCCCGCCGTCACTCACAGCTCTAAAAATGGTAGCAATTCCGCTGCCAAAATCCTGTGGTGCGGACAAGGAACCCTGAATGTCAGAATCTTTTGCAGACATGTTCGCCGAGAGCGTACAAAACGCCGACACCCGCATTGGCGAAGTCGTCATTGCTGAAGTCGTGCGCCTTGAACACGGCTTCGTCGTGGTCAACGCCGGCCTCAAGTCGGAAGCGTATGTGCCAATCGCCGAGTTCAAGAGCGATACCGGCGAACTCGAAGTGCAAGTTGGTGAATTTGTTTCCGTGGCCATCGTCGCCATGGAAAACGGCTACGGCGACACGATCGTCAGCCGCGACACCGCCAAGCGTCTCGCTTCGTGGATGTCTCTCGAAAAGTCCCTGGAATCCGGCGAATTCGTCACCGGCACCACCAGCGGCAAGGTCAAGGGCGGCCTGACCGTTCTGGTCAACGGCATCCGCGCATTCCTGCCCGGTTCGCTGATCGACACCCGCCCCATCAAGGACTTGTCTCCCTACGAGAACAAGACCATGGAATTCAAGGTCATCAAGCTGGACCGCAAGCGCAACAACGTGGTGCTGTCGCGCCGCGCTGTGGTGGAAGCATCCATGGGCGAAGAACGCGCCAAGCTGATGGAAACCCTGAAGGAAGGCTCCATCGTCCAAGGCGTGGTCAAGAACATCACCGAATACGGTGCGTTCGTGGACCTCGGCGGCATCGACGGCCTGCTGCACATCACCGACATGGCATGGCGCCGTGTCCGTCACCCGTCTGAAGTCGTGACGGCTGGCCAGGAAATCACCGCCAAGATCCTGAAGTTCGACACCGAAAAGAACCGTGTCTCGCTGGGTCTGAAGCAAATGGGTGATGACCCATGGATGGGCGTGAACCGCCGCTACCCCCAATCGACCCGCCTGTTCGGCAAGATCACCAACAT
>JAGOEY010000143.1 GCA_017997515.1 Burkholderiaceae bacterium
GACGCCAACGATGCGGTCACCGCCGCGCCGCTGCGCCCGGTGGTGGATCGCGCGGTGAACGCCGGTGTCCATGTGCTGGTGGCCAATGGCAACACCAGCGAGTTTTATGGCCTGGAGGCCCACGAGGCCGAGCGGGCGGTGCACATCGCCGCAGAATGTGTGGCGGGCCGGGTGCCGCTGCTGGCCGGTGTGGGCCGCAGCGTGGGGGAGGCCTGCCAACTCGCCCGTGTCTCGCGCGACGCTGGTGCCGATGCGCTGATGGTGCACCAGCCGCCAGACCCGTTTGTGTCACCACGGGGTGTGGTGGCCTATGTGCAGCGAATTGCCGAGGCCGGTGGTGGTCTGCCGGTGGTGCTGTACCTGCGCAACGAAAACATTGGCCTGGCCGCCATCGAGGCGCTGTGCCGCATTCCTGAAGTGATGGGGATCAAGTGGGCATCCGCCACACCGCTGGTGTTGGCCCAGGCCATGCGCCGTGTGGAAGACCGCCAGCTCGCCTGGGTCGGTGGACTGGCCGAGGTGTGGGCACCACCGTTCTACGCGGTGGGTGCACGTGGTTTCACGTCGGGGCTGATCAATGTGATGCCCGAGCGGTCGGTGGCGATCTACAACGCACTCGAAGCCGCTGACCACCCGCTGGCCATGCGCCTGATTGGCGAGATGTTGCCCTTCGAGGAATTACGCGCCCAGGAGAACAACGGCACCAACGTCACCGTGGTCAAGACAGCACTGCAGCTGATGGGCAACCCCTGTGGTGCCACACGCCCGCCGTCCGCCTGGCCGCTGACCGCGCCGCAACACCAGGAGCTGAGCGCCTTGATGGCGGGCTGGAACCTGCTGCGCTGACCCCTTTTTTGCGCTGATTTTTTACACAACCATAACCAGGAAGACAAACATGCAATTTCGCCGTTCCCTGCTGGCACTGTCTGCCATCGCTGCGCTCGCCCCCGCCACCACGTTGTTCAGTGCAGGTGCGCTGGCCCAGACCTTTCCGGCCAAACCTATCACCATCGTGATCGGCTCCACGCCCGGCAGCGCCACCGACGGGCTGGCCCGCAGTATTGCCACCGAAGTGACCAAGGCCACGGGCCAGTCGGTGATCGTGGACAACCGCGCCGGTGCGTTTGGCAGTATTGCCGCGCAGTACGTGGCGCGCGCCCAGCCGGACGGCTACACCGTCTTCATGACGACCAACACCACGCAGTCGGCCAACCCGCATCTGCTGAAGAAGATTGCGTACGACCCGATCAAGGACTTCGCGCCGGTCTCGCTGCTGGCCCGTGGTTACCTGGCGCTGGTGGTGAACCCGCAGGTCAAGGCCAACAACGTGGCCGAGCTGGTGGCGCTGGCCAAGGCGTCACCCGGCAAACTCAACTACGGCTCGGGCAGTTCATCGGCGCAGATCGCAACGGAGCTGTTGCAGCAGGCCACGGGCACCAAGTTCAACTACGTGCCCTACAAGGCCAACCCGCCCGCCGTGCTGGACCTGGTGGGTGGCCAGATCGACCTGATGATCGTGGACCTGACAACCAGTCTGCCCCAGGTCAAGGCCGGCAAGCTGCGCGCTTTGGGCATGAGCAGCCCCAAGCGTTCGCCACTTGCCCCCGAGGTGCCTGCCATCAACGAGACACTACCCGGTTATGAGTTCGGCTACTGGAATGCGCTCTACGCCCCCGCAGGTACACCCGCACCCGTGGTGGCGCGGCTGAACGAGCTGATGCGTGATGCGCTGGCCACACCAGCCGTGCGCCAGGTGATCGAAAAGACCGGGCAGGAAGCGGCATTTATGGGGCCCGATGACTTGGCCAAGTTCCAGCTGGCGGAGCTGGACCGTTGGGGCAAAATCATCAAGGCGGCGGGTATCCAGCCGGAGTAAGCCCGCCACTGGTGCAGATCGTTAACGCTCCTTGCCCATCACCAGATCGGGCAGGATCGTGACGATCTGCGGGAACAGGGTGATCAGTGCAATACACACCACCATACAGATAAAGAACGGAATGGCGGCGCGGGCGATCAGGTTGCTGTCCTTGCCGGTCATGTTCTGCAGCACAAAGAGGTTAAAGCCCACCGGGGGCGTGACCTCGGCAATCTCCACCAGCAGCACCACAAAGATGCCGAACCAGACCAGGTCAAAACCCGCCTTCTGGATCATGGGCAGCACCACGGCGCTGGTCAGCACAATCATGCTGATGCCGTCGAGTGCGGTGCCCAGAATCAGGTAAATCACCACCAGCGCGCTGATGAGGGCATAGGGCGACAGCTGCATACTGTCCACCCATTCGGCCAGCTCACGCGGGATGCCGGTGAAGGCCATGGTTTTGGTCAGAAAGGCCGCACCCGCCAAGATAAACATGATCATGCAGCTGGTGCGGGTGGCCCCCATCAGGCCCTGGCTGAAGTTCTCCCAGGTCAGGCAGCGGCCCCAGGCCGCAATCGCCAGCGAACCCAGCACACCAAAGGCCGCACATTCGGTGGCCGTGGCCCAGCCCGCCACCAGCACCCAGATGATGAAGATGATCAGCAGCGCACACGGGATCAGGTTGCCCGACAGGCGTATCTTTTGCATGAAGGTGGTGGGCGGGTCAGCGGGCGGCACCTGGTCCGGGTGCCGCAGGCTCCACCAGCCGATGTAGCCCGAAAACAAAACCATCAGCAGCAAGCCCGGCAGAAAACCCGCGAGGAAGATACGGATGATCGACGCGTCCGCCGCCACCGCATACACCACCATGGTGATCGATGGCGGAATCAGAATGCCCAGCGTGCCCGCAGACGCCAGCGCACCAATGGCCAGGTTCTCGTTGTACCCCCGGCGCTTCAGCTCGGGCAGCGCCACCTTGGCGATGGTGGCGCAGGTGGCCGCGGATGAGCCCGACACCGAGCCAAACACACCACAGCCAATGATGGTGGTGTGCATCAGCCGCCCCGGCACGCGGTTGAGCCACGGGCGCAGACCTTCAAACATCTCTTCGCTGAGTTTGGTGCGGAACAGGATTTCACCCATCCAGATGAACAGCGGCAGCGCCGCCAGCTCCCACGAAGCGTTCGATTCCCAGAAGGCCGAAAACAGGTTCATGCCCGGCCGGGTGTTGGTGAAAAAGGCCTGACCGACCCAGCCGACGATGGCCAGTGTCATGGCGATCCACACACCCCCGGCCAGCAGCACCAGCATGATGACGAGCAGCATGCCGCCCATGAGCAAGGTATCCATAGAGATGTGTGCTGCGGTTAGATGTCAGAAGAGAAATCACCCTTGGCGTGCCGCTCTTCGACGGCCCGCTGGTAACTGGGTTTGCCGCCTTGCAGTACCGTCACCAGGTCATCCAGCACGGCGGCCAGCAGCAGCCAGCAGCCAATCACAAAGGTCGATTGCGGAATCCAGATCGGGATGGCCACCAAACCGGTGGCCACTTCGGCAAACTGGTAACTGTCGTAGGTGAATGCGGTGGCCCAGTAGGTGAGGTAAGCCACGGCGATGGCGGCGATCACCAGGCACATCACGTCGAGGGTGCGGCGCACCTTGGGTGGCACGGCTTCAAGCAGCAACGTGACCCGCACGAAGTCGCCGTGGCGAAACGCATGGGCCATCGCAAAAAATGCGGCTGCCGCACACAACCAGGCCACTACGTCGTTGACGCCGCTGACCTGCAGGTTCAACTGGCGGCCCACACCGGCCACCACCATCAGCACAAAAATGCAAAAAACGCAGAAGGCGCCAATGGCCCCCGCTGCGTCAAAGAGCCAGCCCAACGCACGGCGCATGGCTTACTTCTTGGCCTTGTAGGCGTCCACAATGGCCGCGCCGTCCGGGCCTGCGGCCTTGAGCCAGTCGGCCTGCATGATGCCGCCCACCTGGCGCATGTCGGCGTCCAGCTTGGGCGAAGGCTTGTGGATCTTCATGCCGCGCTCGGACAGCAGGCGTTTGTATTCGTCGTTCTTCTCCTGTGCGACCTTCCAGCCCCGGGCCTCGGCTTCGGCGGCGGTCTTGAGCAGGGCGGCCTTGGTGGTCGCGTCGAGTGCGTCAAAAGCCTTGGCGTTCACCAGCACGGCGTTTTTGGGAATCCAGGCCTGGGTGTCGTAGAAGTTTTTGATGTGTTCATACGTCTTGGTGTCGAAGCCGGTGGAGCCCGAACTCATGTACGACTCGATCACACCGGTAGCCATGGCAGCACTCAGCTCGGCCTGCTGGATCTGCACGGGCTGGGCACCGATCAGCTCGGCAATCTTGGCCGTGGCCGGGCTGTAGGCGCGCCACTTGATGCCACGCAGATCCGCCACCGAGGCGATTTCTTTCTTGGTGAAGATGCCCTGTGGCGCCCATGGCACCGAGAACAGCAGCTTCATGCCCTGGGCCGCCAGCAGCTTTTCCATGGCGGGTTTGGATACGTCGTACAGCTTGCGTGCGTCGGGGTAGCTGGAGGCCAGGAAGGGCACACCGTCCAGCGCGTACAGCGGGTTTTCGTTGGCGAAGTTGGCCAGCAAAATTTCCCCGGCCTGGGCCTGGCTGCTTTGCACTGCGCGTTTGATTTCGGGGGCCTTGAACAGCGAGGCGTTGGGGTGCACCGCAATCTTGAGCTTGCCGCCGGTGGCTGCGTCCACGTCCTTGGCGAACTGGGTGATGTTCTCGGTGTGGAAGTTGGTGGCGGGGTAGGCGGTGGGCAGGTCCCACTTGGTTTGTGCAAAAGAGATGCTGGTGGCCGCAGCCAGCGCTGCGGCTGCGGTCAGGGTGAACAAGCGACGCTTCATGGGGTTCTCCTTCGGGTTCCAAATGGGGTGGTTTGCACTGTAACGCTGGGCGCTTGCATGGTGATGCGGGTTTCCCCTTCATGTCAACAAATCGTTGATAAATTGTCATGCAACTGCCTACAATGTGCCGCATGCAACAACAGTGCCAGCCCGGCTGCATCGAAGGAACACCATGACTACCAAGCCTCCTCGGCGCGCTGCATCCTCAGGCGCGGATCGCGCGTCCATCGTGTCATCCGCGCACCTGGTGTCCGAGCGCAGCGCCGAAATGAGCGAGTTTGAATACGGCCTCATCGTCGCGGGCAACGCCTTCAACCGCTGGGTCGCGCACTGCATGAGTGCCGCCGGGCTGAAAGACCTGACGCCGCTGGACGTGATCGTGCTGCACCACGTCACCCACCGCGCCCGCGACAAACGCCTGGCCGACATCTGTTTCATCATGAATGTGGAAGACACCCACCTCATCAACTACGCGCTCAAAAAGCTGCAGAACCTGGGTGTCGTGGCCGCCAGCAAAAACGGCAAGGAAGT
>JAGOEY010000144.1 GCA_017997515.1 Burkholderiaceae bacterium
CACCTTCGATGATGCCGCCGTCGGCTTCGAAGACGATGTTGTCTGCACCCGCACCGCCGATGAGTTCATCGCGACCGTCGTTGTTGCCAACCAGACCCACCAGGTTGGGGTCGATCAGCATGTTGAGGTTGCCACCCATCAGCAGGTCGTTGCCGGCTCTGCCATTGATGGAGTCGTTGTCGTAGCCACCGATGATGATGTTGTTGGCCGACGAGCCAGTGATGTTCAGCTGGCCGGAGGAACCAATGCCGTTGTTGTTGGGGTTGGCCGCACCGGTGGGCGCACCGCCAACAGCCGTGGTCAGGCCCTTCAGGAAGCCATAGGTGTTGCCCGAAGCGTCGATATTTTCGATGTCGCGCAGGCTGGCGTACTGGCCGGCACGGGTCACCAGGGTACCGTCATTGGCATCAGGGGTTGTACCCACAACACCCGGGTTTTCGTTCAGCACGACTTCGATGCGCTCGTCGTCGTCGGAGGCTTGCAGCAGCAGCCAGTCGCTGTCTTGCGAGCTTTGGCCGTTGGCCGCCGAGGTGTCGTCCGCAGTGGAGCCACCGTCGAGGAACAGCTTGTTGCCGTCGGTGTTGCTCAGCAGGGACAGTTCGGCGAACAAGAAGTCGGCATTGCGGCCACCGGACAGGGTGTCGGTGCCACCATTGCGGGAAACGGCCACGCCGCCACCCGCCAGGAAGTCGTTACCGATGCCGCCCAGGATGGTGTCGGCACCCAGGCCGCCCAGCACGACGTTGCCGTTGGTGCTGACGCCGTCACCAGCGAAGCCGGAGCCGTCGTACTTGATGTCGCCCAGGAAGACCTTGGCCATGTTGTTTTCGTTCACCACGCCGTTGTCCAGGCGGGTGTAGGCGTCCACAGCCACGTAGCCCGATGCAGGCTTGACGTTGAGTGCGTTTTCCTTGCCGTCGTTGGCAATGACGCCGTCGCCGTTCAGGTCCAGGCCCGTGATCTGGTTGGCCGTCTTGGTCATGTCGATGCGGATGTCCTGGTCACCGTGCAGGACCATGGCCTTGACGCCAGCCACCGTGCTCTCTTCGAGAATGAAGTTGCGACCGGCAGTGTCTGCCGTGCCGGGGCCCGAACGGCCTTCTGCACCGCCGAACTTGACGTAGTGGGCCAGGGCGCCATTGGTGAGGCTGCCACCGAACTGGTCGAGGTTGGCGTTCACATATTCGGCGACGTCGGGGTTGGCGGCCAGGTAGAAGTTGCCGTCGAACTTGGCCAGCGCTTCGCTGGGGGCGCGGCCTTCGTCCAGGCCGTATTGCATGAAGTGGTAAATCAGATCGGCCGAGTTGAGGCCGGCACCGCGCAGGTCGTCGTACTTGTTGGCGTAGTAGGCGGGGTCAAACGTGCTGTTGGGCTTGTACATGCGGTCTGCGCCGATCTGCACGAAGTGCTCGATGGGCGTCAGCGTGCCTTGGTAGGTGCCCATGTACGTAGCGCCATAGAAGGCGGAATCGAAGGGCACGTATTTGCCAACCTTGCTGCCGGGCAGAGCGGCCAGGGCTTCGCTCAACTGGATACCGGAGGTGAAGTACATATTGAATCTCTTTCAAACGTTGAAAAAATCGACCGAAAGACCGGGGCTTTGCCCGACAGTCGACCTGAGGATTCTATCGATGGAACTTGGCAACACCGCTGTTTGAAAAGGCTTAGCTGCGGGACTACCACCTCGAATACCCAAGCCGGTGTTTGTTGGTTTTTTTTCTTTTATAAATCAATGACTTGGAGATGAAAATCCTATATGAACTTCAAAAAATTAATCCCAAGGGACTAATCCCACCACGTTGCACATCAACAACATTTTGGGGGCTTTGCGGTACCTGGGCTTGCTTTGGGCCAGGTATTTTGTGGGGGGGTGTCCGGGCAGCGCCTTGGGTGTTGCGCCCGGGGTATGGCGCTGCCTACCGCAGGTAGGCACTGCGCAGGGCCAGGAAGGGGCGTTCTATGAGGTGGTAGGTGATGGCGGCCATTGCGAGCACTACCGGCAGCAGCAGGACGCCGGTGGCCAGTGCGTCTGCGACCGGGCCGGCGCCGGTGGCCAGCGGCGGCAGGTGGGCTTTGTAGGCTGCAATGACCAGGTTGTGCAGCACATAGGTGGAGAAGCTGATGGCCCCCAGGGCTGCCAGCGCACGGTCGGTGCCGTGGCGCAGTGCTTGCGGGCCCGGCCAGCGCGTGCACAAATAGGCCCAGACAAAGCCGGCCCACAGGGCAGCTTCGAGCCCGGGCCAGATGATCCACACGGGGCTGGCCAGCTCTGAAAACCCCACCTTGCGGCTGAAGGCGTGCAGCCCCAGCAGCACGGCCAGGCCCGCCAGCACCAGCCACAGGGGTGACAGGCTGGGTGGCGCTGCCCTGCCCGCCCGGGTGGCGCGCGCTTGCCACAGGCGGGCCAGCAGCATGCCGATGATGAATTGGTCGAGCCGGCCGAAGATGGTTTCGTAGGCCACAAATCGCACGCTGCCGCTGGCCGCAAACACCAGGGCACGCACCAGCACCAGCAGGCCCAGCCAGGCCCAGAGGTAGCGGTTACCGTGGCGCCGGCTGAAGGCGAGCAGGAACGGGAAGATCAGGTAGAACTGGAACTCGACCCAGATGGTCCACAGCTGGACGAAGTAGGGCGACAGGGGCACGGTTTCTGACCGGAATGGCATGAGCCAGCCGAGCAGTTGCAAAAACCCGTAGTTGCGGTGGTCGTTGTAGGTGCTGATGAACAGTTGCAAAAAGACGGCAAAGATGAACAGCGGGTAGATGCGCAGCACGCGGTTTTTGATGAAGCCGCCGTAGTGGATGTGCCTGTCGCCGGCGATCACTGTAAAGATGAAGCCGCTGATGACCATGAACAGGGCGATGCCGGTGTGGCCTTCGTCCACCAGCGAGACCAGGGGGTTGCCCGAGCGCAGGTCGCCCAGCTGGGTGTGAAAGTAGTGGAATAGCACCACCAGCGCTGCGGCAAAAAAGCGCAGGTGGTCCAGGCGGCTGAGGTAGGGGTGCTGGGTGGTTTTCATGGAGCGGGGGCGGGTGTTCAGCTGTGGATGCGGTGCGGGTCCGTGGCACCACTGGCGGCGATGAACCGCTGCCAGGCGGTGGGGTCGCTGTGGGCCAGCTGCCGGGCGGCCTGGCTGGCCCGGTCGTGCTGGTCGAGGTGACCGCCCGGGGGCAGCGCCTGGAACCAGGCGTCGAGCGCAAAGCGCTGGTGGAACGGCGTGCCCAGGCCCAGTGCGTGGCGGGCCAGCTGTTCGGTGAGGCTGGCAGGGTGCCCGGCAGCAAACTCCGGAAAGATTTGCAGCAGCTGTGCGGGTGGTAGTTGCAGGTAGTGGTGCAGGATGCAGGCACGCTCCCAGGCGTCGCGGCGCACCACTTCGGGCCGGGCGGCGCTGGCGTTTTGCTGCTGGCTGCGGATGCGAAAGGCGGTGAGCGGCTCGGGCAGCACGTGGATGTCGTAGCGCATGCAGACGCGTATCCACTGGTCGAGGTCGGGGACCTGGGCCAGGCGGGGGTCGTAGAGGCCGACCGTTTGATAGACTTCGCGCCGTATCAGCGCCGTGGGGTGGCACAGGGCGTTGCCCTGGTCGAAGAAGTGGCGCAACCATTGGTGACGGCTGCGGTTGGGCTGGTGGAAAACGGCATGGTCTTTGTGGGATGGATCGTCAAAGGGCTGGCCTTGTTCGTTGATGAAGGCGGGCCAGCCGAACACGGCCCCCACCCGGGGGTTTTGCTGCAAGTGCTGCAGCTGGCGCCGGAGCTTGCCAGGCAGGAACAGGTCGTCGGAGTTGAGCACGGCGATGTAGCGCCCCCGCGAGCGGCGGATGGCGTCGTTGAGCGCCACGCAGGCGCCGCGGTTTTGCGCAAAGCGGTGCAGGTGGATGCGGGGGTTAGCCAGGGCGGCGATCTGCTCGGCCGTGGAGTCGGTAGAGCCATCGTCGGTGACGATGATTTCCAGCGGGTCAATGCCCTGGCTCAGCGCGCTGCGCAGGCAGTCTGCCACGAAGTGGGCGTGGTTGTAGCTGGCCACCACCACGCTGACCAGGGGCTCGCTGGGGGTGCGCTGCCATATTCTGGAAAAAATTTGCATAAGGGTTCGGCACGGTTTATTGCTGAGACTGACCCCCGTTCGCCCTTGTCGAAGGGTTTGGACCGAACGGGGGGTACGCATCATTCCTGCCCGTTCAACAGGGTTTGTCCGGCCGGTGCAGGGTGCGGGTTCAATCAAGCGCCCGCGGCTGCAGCCCGGGGCGTGGGGATGGCATGTTGAGTGTGCTGAACCTGGCGATCACTTCGGCGCGGCTGCTCACCCCCAGTGTGCGCAGGATGCCACGGACGTGGATTTTGACTGTGGGTTCGGCCAGGTCGAGCGCTCGGCAGATTTGCTTGTTGGACATGCCTTGCAGGAGCAGGCCCAGCACCTCGGATTGCCGCGCGGTGAACCCAAGGGCTGCGGCGTTGGCCGCGGCCAGCGGCTCGGGGGTCGCAGGGGGCGCGGGCCGGGTGGCCGGCTTTTGCAGGGCTTCTGGCGGCACGTAGACGCCGCCCGCAGCCACGAGCCGTATGGCCGACACCAGCACCTGGTTGAGCGATGACTTGGGCAGGAAGCCGCGCGCCCCCTGTTCGAGCGAGTGCTGGACGATGCCGGCATCGTGGTCTGCCGACAGCATGATCACGGGGAGGAGGGGGAACCTTTGCGTGATGTCTGCGAGCAGGCTCAGGCCACTGGTTTCGGGCAGCTGGATGTCCATGAGCACCAGGTCGATGTCGGCATGCTGCTGCAGCTGGCTCCAGAGCGACGCGGCGTCCCACGCCTCGACGTATTGGGCGCCCAGCTCGGACCGGCTGAGGATGGCTTGAAGGCCCTCGCGCACCAGGCCATGGTCGTCAACAATGAGGATTTTCACGGGCGTGATGTTACAGGCTGTCAAGGGGCTGGCTCTTTCGTCGGGTGCTCGCTGCCTTCTGCGCGCCACAGTTGCACCAGCACCTGGCGCAGTTCTGCGGGCCTGAGGGGTTTGTAGAGCACGCGCAATGTGTCGGTGCGCGTTTGCCGCAGTTCGGCGTCTTCCGTGTCGCCGGTCATGATGGCGGCAGGCAGGTCGGCACCCCAGCGCTGGCGCAGTGCGTCAATCAGTTGGCGGCCATTGAACGCGCCGCCAAGGCGGTGGTCGGTGATGACCAGATGTGGGCGCCAGCCATCCTGGCCCAGCGAGGCGAATACCGCGTCGGCGTCGGCATGGACGCGGGCTTCGCACCCCCA
>JAGOEY010000145.1 GCA_017997515.1 Burkholderiaceae bacterium
GCCACCTCGGTCAGGTTGAAGCCGCAACGCACGGTTTCCCGCACGGAGCGCAGTTGTTGGAAGTTCATGGCAAGGCAGGCACAGTTCAGGCAAAGACCCGGATTGTGGGGAGCCAGGCGGATTTTGAAAACAACTGATTCGTTGGTTCAAAATAACCTAAACATCTATGCGGCCAAAGAAGGCGCGAATGTTGCGTATAACTCGCGGGCGAAAAGTAGGTGCTGCCAAGGCCGCATGGAAATGCTGTTTGCTATAAAAATAGAAGCTATTGGCGCTCGTCTACTGTGCATTAGAGGCTATTTTTACGCTTAAAGAGCGGGCAATTCAGCCCAAAACAACCCGCCGCATGCGACGCGCACGGGCTCTTCCAGCAGATACCGCGGATCTGGCTCCGCCAGTCCGCAGGTATCGCCCCCTGCAAGGGGGTAGGCGAGAGCGAAGCGAAGCCTGGGGGTGTGCCCTACCTCGGTGCCAGAATGGCCATGGTGATACGCGACACACAGGTCAGTTCACCCGCGTCGTTCACCATGTCGATCTGCCAAACGTGTGTCGTGCGGCCAATGTGGACTGCCCGTGCCGTGCCCGTGACCCAGCCGGACGTGGCGCCACGCAGGTGGTTGGCGTTGATGTCCAGGCCCACGCCGCGGTGGCCTTCGGGGCACGCAAACATGGCGCCCACCGAGCCCAGCGATTCGGCCAGCACCACGGACACGCCGCCGTGCAACAGGCCAAAAGGCTGCACCGTGCGGTGGTCCACCGGCACCCGCCCGCGCAGGAAGTCGTCGCCAAATTCAGTGAACTCGATACCCAGATGCTCCATGGCGGTGCCGCGGCTGCTGGCGTTCAGGCTTTCGAGGGAGATGGGTTTTTTCCAGATGGACATGGGTGTCAGGGTGGTTGGGAGATGCACCACTATAGGCGGGGAACCGTACGTTGTTTGTCGCTTGCGGCGCTGGCCTACGCCTGGGTGCAGGCCAATTGGGTACGCTGGGCGGTTATGGCCCTTTTGATGCAACCCGAACCCCCGCAGCGGCTGCCGCGCTGGGCCCGTGGTGTGCTGGCCGCTGCGGCCGTTGTAGGTGTGGGCGGTGCGGCGCTGCTGGCATGGCTGCCGTCCGACGAGGCGCTGGCCCAGCGGGTGGCTGACGCTGCCACCGAACGCCTGGGTGTCAAGGTGGCGGTGGGTGCGCTGCATTGGCAGCTGTGGCCTACCCCCCAGGTGGTGCTGAACGATGTGGCTACCGACCAACCCGCGCCCGTGCAGTTGCGCCAGGTCACACTGACTCCGCGCCTTGGCAGCCTGTTGCGCGGGCCGCTGGCGCTGGAGCGGGTGGAAGTTGACGGGGCCACCGTGCCGCAGCTGTCATTGCGTGGGTTGGGCCAAGGTGGCACGGGAGCTGGCGATGTGGGCGCGTTGCCGGACGCCCAGTCTGCCGCCACACCCCTGGCCCGCCTGCAGTTCCGCGACGTGACCTGGGTCTCGCGCACCGGCATTGCGGTGGACTATGAAGGTGAGGCCGACTTTGACCCGGCATGGCGGCCCCGCAGCGCCCATATTCGCCGCCCCGGCTTCACGCCTGCCACGACATTAACGCTGACCCGGCTTGGCACCCAAGACCGCTGGCGCACCGAGATCCAGTTGGGCGGTGGCACCGCCGACGGCGAGGTGGCGCTGCACACGGCAGACGATGGGGGCTTGCGCCTTGAAGGGCAACTCAGCCCGCAGGCCGTCGAGGTGGCCAGCACCATGGCTGCCTTCAACCGCCGCTCGCCGGTGGCGGGCAAGGCGTCGGGCACCACCACGCTGTCGGCCCAGGGGCCGGGTGTGGGTGCGCTGGCGCAGTCGCTGCAGACCCGCAGCACCCTGCACATGGCCCCGGCCACGGTGCTGCGGTTTGACCTGAACAAAGTCGTGCGCACCCTGGGCCGCGACCATGCGGGCAGCACCACACTCAACAGCCTGAGCGGCCAGATGGAGACGCAAAACACCCCCGGCGGCATGGTGACCCGGTTCACCGCGCTGCAGGCCCGCTCCGGCATGCTGGGGCTGTCGGGCGAGGCGACGTTGGCGAACCGGCAGATTGATGCGACCCTGGCCATCGACCTGGTGGATGGTTTGGTGGGGGTGCCCCTGCGGGTGCAGGGCCCTGTGCAGGCCCCCACAGTGTCGGTGTCGGGTGGTACGGTGGCCGGTGCGGTGGCGGGCACGGCGGTGTTGCCAGGTGTGGGCACCGCGCTGGGCGCACGGATTGGGGCCACGCTGGGCAAAATTTTTGGGGATGGTGCACCTGCTGCCACACCGTCCGCGCCCAAGACGCCGCCCCGCGCGGGGCCAGCGGACGATCCACTGTGGCGGGGTGGGCAATAGGGTCAGGCGTTTAGCGCGTGCTGCGTTGCCCCCGGTTCAGCAGCGCATACAGCAGGATCGCCCCAAACGTCGCAGTCCCAATCCCACCCAGCGCAAACCCACCAAACTTGAGTGTGAAGTCACCCGTGCCCAGGATCAGCGTGATGGCCGCGACGATCAGGTTTTTGTTCTGCGAAAAGTCCACCTTGTTGTCCACCCAGATCTTGGCACCGGCCACGGCGATCAGGCCAAACACCACGATGGACACACCACCCATCACCGGCAGCGGAATGGCCTGGATCACGGCGCCAAACTTGGGGCTGAAGCCCAGCAGGATGGCGATCAACGCGGCCACCATAAACACGGCGGTGGAATAGATCTTGGTCACGGCCATCACACCGATGTTCTCTGCATAGGTGGTCACACCCGTGCCACCTACACCACCCGACACAATGGTGGCCACACCGTCACCGATGAATGCGCGGCCCATGTACGGGTCCAGG
This sequence comes from Burkholderiaceae bacterium, assembly GCA_017997515.1. The sequence goes on from JAGOEY010000145.1 coordinate 2,851, forward strand.
TTGCGCCCGGTCATGGCCGTCACGGCCTTCAGGTGGCCCAGGTTCTCTGCCACCAGGATGATGGCGACGGGGGCAATCAGCAGCATCGCGTTGGTGTCGAACACCGGCGCGGTGAAGCTGGGCAGGCCTAGCCAGGCCGCGTTGGCAATACCACTCAGGTCCAGCGGTTTGCCCAGGCCCATGCCATTGGTCAGTACGGCGTAGATGACGCTGGCGACCAGCAGGCCCACAAGGATCAGCAGGCGCTGCAGCATGCCGCGTGTCAGCACAGCCACCAGGCCCACACTCACAAAAGTCACCACCTGCATCCACGCATCAAAATTGCTCGCGGCCATGTTCTTGATCGGAATACCCGCGAGGTTCAGCCCGATGACGGCCACCACCGCGCCCGTCACCACCGGCGGCATGAAGCGTTCAATCCACCCGGTGCCAATGGCCTGCACGATGGCACCAATCACCACATACACCACCCCGCAGGCCACGATGCCTCCCAGCGCCACACCGATGTTGGCATTGGGCCCCTTGCCCGCGTAGGCCGTGGCGGCAATCACCACCCCGATGAAGGCAAAACTCGACCCGAGGTAACTCGGCACCCGCCCGCCGGTGATGAGAAAGAAGATCAGCGTGCCGATACCGCTCATCAGAATCGCGATGTTCGGGTCGAACCCCATCAGGATCGGGGCCAGCACGTTGGCGCCAAACATGGCGATCACATGCTGCACCCCCATCACCCCGGTATGCGGCCAGGACAGGCGCTCGTCAGGTGCCACCACGGCACCTTCAGCGGGCGTGACCTCGCGCCAGCGGGGGAAATACGACTCGGACATGGAAACTCCTCTGGATGGGTAAGGCGCGTATTTTTGCACCCTTGTGGTGCGCCCACCCTGGAGTTTGTGTTTGCTACTGTTTTGGTAGCTGTCTGCGCACGTCCACCGGGCGCTAGAGGTGGTTTTGTTTTAAAGAAGCTGCCCAGCCCGTGGCAAATCACCGGTATTTGCCAGCAGGCACCGCGGCACTGGCTTTGCCAGGCCGCTGGTGGCGCCCCCTGCAAGGGGGGAGGAGTAGCGGAACGAAGTCCGCGAAGCCTGGGGGTGTGCCTATAACCAGGTGCCGTTTTGTGGCATCTGGATGGTGGTGGCCGGGTCACTGCCACCCAGCATCACCCCCATGGCCAGGCCCAGCAGCGAGATAAAGATGCTGGCAAAAAACGCCGTCCAGAAGCCCGACACCTTGAAGCCGCGCACCAGCGCCGACACCAGCAAAATCATCAGCGCGTTGATGACCAGCAGAAACAGCCCAAGCGTCAGCAACGTCAGTGGCAGCGTGAGGATGATCAGCAGCGGCTTGACGATCGCATTCGCAAAGCCCAGCAGCAGCGCAGACACCACCAGCGCGCCCGTGCTCTCGAACTTGAGCCCGCGGAACAGGTGGCTCGCCACCCACAGCGACACAGCGGTGACGGCCCAGTCGACGAGGAAAGGGGGCAAAGAGTTCAGCATGGTGTTGGCAGGCAGTGGCGTGGTGAAGCAAGAATCATATCGGCGCGGCTTACCATGGCCCATCCCCATTCAGGACACCCCATGCACTGGACCCCCACCCCCGCCAGCAGCCGCCAACCCGTTCTGGCGCGCAACGTCATCGCCACCTCGCAACCCCTGGCCGCGCAGGCCGGCGCCGCAGCATTTGCCCGGGGCGGCAACGCCATCGACGCAGCGCTGGCTGCGGCCATCACCCTCACGGTGGTGGAGCCGGTCATGAACGGCATCGGCGGCGACGCGTTTGCGCAGGTGTGGGCAGACGGGCGTTTGCACGGGCTCAACGCATCGGGCCGCGCCCCGGCCGCCTGGAACCCGGGGCGTTTTAAGGGGCTGGACGCCATTCCCGCTCGCGGCTGGGACAGTGTCACCGTGCCCGGCCAGGTGTCGGGCTGGGTGGCCTTGTCCAAGCGCTTTGGTGCACTGCCATTTGCCGACCTGTTCACCGATGCGATCCGCCACGCGCGCGACGGCTTCCCGGTCAGCCCCGTCATTGCACAGCAGTGGGCGCAGTCGGTGCGTGACCTGCACATGTACCCCGGCTTTGAAGCATTTATGCCGCGCGGCCGCGCACCCGCCGTGGGCGAGATCTGGCGTTTTGCCGACCAGGCCGACACACTGGCTGACATTGCCGCCACCCGGGGTGAATCCTTCTACCGGGGCCGCCTGGCGCAGGCCATTACCGGTTTTGCCGCACAACACGGCGCGGCGCTGTCGGCGGTCGATTTGGCCAACCACCAGGCCGACTGGGTTGAGCCCGTCGCCGTGCCGTTTCGCGGCCACACGGTGCATGAGATCCCGCCCAACGGCGTCGGCCTGGCCGCGTTGATGGCGCTGGGCATGTTGGAGCACCTGCCGTTTGAGGACGCCCCCG
>JAGOEY010000146.1:0-2398 GCA_017997515.1 Burkholderiaceae bacterium
GCGGTCAGGGGCGAACGCAGCTCATGGGCGGCGTCGGCAACAAAACTTTTTTGCGCGTCGAAGGCACGTTGCACGCGGTCGAACAGCAGGTTCAGCTCCTGCACCAGGGGCCGCACCTCATCGGGCAGGCCCTGTGTATCCAATGGCGACAGGTCGTCGGCCGCACGGCTAGCCACCTGGCTACGCATGCGCTGCACCGGAGCGAGGGAGCGGCGAATCACCCAGGCCACCGCCAGCATCAGCAGCGGTGCCATCAGCGCCAACGGCCAGGTGGCGCGCCAGGCCATGGCACGGGCGCGGGCCTCGCGGGCGTCCATGTCCTGCGCGATTTGGACAGTCTGGAAGCGGGTTTGCACTGAATACACACGGTAGCGGCTGCCACCCACCTTCACGTCGGAGAAACCCAGCACCGCACGCGGCGGCAAAGCGGAACGGGCCGACCGGTACAACTGCACACCGTCTGGCCCCCAGATCTGGATATACAGCTCGAAACCGTCCCCGGCATCAAAGGCGTCGGGGGCCAGACCCAGCGGCACTGCACCACGCAAGGTGTTCGCAGTCTGCTGCAGGTAGTGGTCGAACATCGAATCCGCCTCGCGCAGCGCCCCCCGGTAGGTGGTGGCCGCGAGCAGCAGCGTAACCAGCAACACAGCCACAAGTAAAAAGGCCAGCAGGCGGCCTTTGAGCGAGTGTCCGCTGGTGCGCAAGTTCATTCCTTGGGAACCATGTAGCCCAAACCACGCACGGTCTGGATCAGATCGCTGCCCAGCTTCTTGCGCACGCCGTGGATGTACACCTCCACCGCATTGCTGCTGACTTCGTCCTTCCAGCTGAAGAGTTTTTCTTCCAGTTGGGCGCGTGACAGCAGCACACCCGGGCGGGCCAGCAGCGGCTCCAGCACCGCCCATTCGCGCGCCGAGAGCGACACCGGTGCGCCGTTGAGTGTGGCCTCGCGGGTGGCAGGGTTGAGGCTGACGCCGTGGTGCGAAAAAACCGGTTCGGTCGCCCCGGCATGCCGACGCAGCAGCGCACGGATGCGGGCCAGCAATTCATCGGTGTCATACGGTTTAACAACATAGTCATCCGCCCCTGCGTCCAGCCCGGCCACCCGGTCACCCACCGCGTCACGCGCCGTGGCGACCAGCACCGGCACACTTTGTTTGCGGGCGCGCAGCAGGCGCAACACCTCCAGGCCATCACGCTTGGGCAAGCCCAGATCCAGCAACACCAGGTCGTACTGCTGCGCGCGCAGCGCCGTGTCGGCCATGTCACCGTCTTTGACCCAGTCCACGGCATAGTGCTCGGCGCGTAAAACGTCGAGCACGGCTTCGCCGATCATGGGGTCGTCTTCTACAAGCAGCAGGCGCATCGGGGAGGTCTCCTAGGTACACGCAGTGTGCTGCACCCACCTTAGTGCGGGCTTAGAAAGTTTTCAGCCTGCCAGCCGTGCGCGGTGACGTGTAATCTGCGCCCGCACCTGACTGGGTGCCGTGCCGCCCAACGTATTACGCGCGTTCAGCGACCCACGCAGGCTCAGCACCTCGTACACGTCCTGTTCAATCTTCGGGTTGAACTGCTGCAGTGTCTCCAGCGGCAGGTCGGACAGGTCCACACCCTGGGTGGACGCGGTCTTCACGGCGTGGGCCACGGCTTCATGGGCGTCGCGGAAAGGCAGGCCTTTCTTGACCATGTAGTCGGCCAGGTCGGTGGCGGTGGCGTAACCCTTGAGGGCGGCGCGCTCCATGGCTTCGGGTTTGACGGTGATGCCGCCGACCATCTCGGCAAAAATGCGCAGTGTGTCTTTCAGCGTGTCCACGGTGTCGAACAGCGGCTCCTTGTCTTCCTGGTTGTCTTTGTTGTAAGCCAGGGGCTGGCCCTTCATCAGGGTGATCAGGCCCATCAGGTGGCCCACCACACGGCCGGTCTTGCCGCGCGCCAACTCGGGCACGTCGGGGTTTTTCTTCTGCGGCATGATGGAACTGCCGGTGGTGAAGCGGTCGGCAATGTGGATAAAGCCGAAGTTCTGGCTCATCCACAAAATCAGCTCTTCGCTGAAGCGGCTGATGTGCACCATGGCCAGGCTGGCTGCTGCGGTGAACTCAATCGCAAAGTCGCGGTCACTCACGGCGTCCAGGCTGTTCTGGCAGACCTGCGGCAGGCCTTGTGTATCCACCATACCGAGCGTGCGCGCGACCATTTCGCGGTCCAACGGGTAGCTGGTGCCGGCCAGTGCGGCGGAGCCCAGCGGCAGGCGGTTGACACGGCGGCGCACGTCGGCCATCCGTTCGGCGTCGCGGCTGAACATCTCGACATAGGCCAGCATGTGGTGGCCAAAACTCACGGGTTGCGCCACCTGCAGGTGGGTGAAGCCGGGCAGGATGACCTCCACGTTTTTCTC
>JAGOEY010000146.1:2498-5176 GCA_017997515.1 Burkholderiaceae bacterium
TGGCAGAATAAACAAGCGGTTACACCACTACAAATGCCAACCAGCATGCGCAAGCCCCCCATTTTATCGGCCCCACCACCCCAGGCACTCACCAAGGCACTCGTTTTTGACGCCTGCCATGTGGGCGTGGTGCTGCGGGCGGTGCTGTTTGTGCAGGCGGTGGTGGCCGTGGGGGCCATGTTTGGGGCGGCCAGCTGGTTGGACTGGGTCACCCGGGTGGCGCTGCTGACTGGTGCCGCACTGCCCGGCACACTGCTCTGGCTGGTGGCGGCCTGCAGCATCAAAACCGTGCTGGCACCCCGGCCTGCCCGGGTGCAGTACGCCGTGGGTGTGGCCTTGGGCGCACTGGCGGGGCTGTATGGCTGCAGCATGTTGTGGCTGGTGGGCCTGGCGGAATCGGCCCCGTGGGTGGCCAGCGCATTCACCGGGGCCTTGCTGGCTGCGGTGCTGGTGGCGGCGCTGGTGCTGCGCGCACGTGGCACCGTGCCGGCGGCCACCAGCGCCCGGCTGGCCGAGCTGCAGGCGCGGATTCGCCCACACTTTTTGTTCAACACGCTCAACAGCGCCATCGCCCTGGTGCGCGCCGAGCCCGCCCGGGCCGAGGGGCTGCTGGAAGATTTAAGCGACCTGTTTCGCCACGCGCTGGCCGAGCAGGATGGCTCCGTCACACTGGCGCAGGAGATGGCCCTGGCCGAGCGTTACCTGGCGATTGAACAGGTGCGCTTTGGTGAGCGGCTGCGTATCGAATGGCAGCTGGACCCGGCGGTGGACGGCGCGCAGTTGCCGCCGCTGCTGCTGCAGCCGCTGGTGGAAAACGCGGTCAAACACGGGGTGGAGCCGAGCGCCAGCGGCGCGGCGCTGCGCATCCGCAGCTACAAGCGCGGTAGCTTGGCCTGTATCGACATCGACAACACCCTGCCCCCCCCCGGCAGCGGCGCACTGCCCTGCCCCACAGGCCACGGCATTGCGCTGGCCAATGTGCGTGACCGGCTGCGGCTGCTGCACGATGTGCAGGGGCGGTTCAGCGCGGGCCCACACAACGGCGGTTACCGCGTGCATATCGGCATTCCTTTGTAATGTGGAACACCCCCGAAGCGCCTTTGGCGCTTTCCCCCTTGCAGGGGGCGATGCTGGTGGCCTGGCGGAGCCAGTTCCACGGCATCCGCTGGAAGGGGCGTGCATGCCTCACACGGTGTGTTTCATCGTCCGGCGTCATCATTTTCATAACAGTTAAGGCGGTACACCCATGGGCCTGCACATCCTCATCGTGGACGACGAAACCCTGGCACGGCAGCGCCTGCGCACCCTGCTGGCCGACTGCACTGCGCCCGCCATCGGCAGCGTGACCGAAGCCGCCCACGCCACCGAGGCGATGGAGCGGCTGCAGCACGGCACCGTGGATGTCGTGCTGCTCGACATCCACATGCCCGGCATGGACGGTATTAGCTTCGCCCAGGCCCTGGCGGCGCTGCCCCGGCCCCCAGCCGTCGTGTTTGTCACCGCCCACGCCGAACACGCCGTGGCTGCGTTTGAGCTGGACGCCGTGGACTACCTGACCAAACCGGTGCGGCTGGAACGACTGCAGCAGGCGCTACAAAAAACAGAGCGAACTGCGCACATGGGGCGTGCGCTACAGGCCGATTTGGCTCAAGGAACCTTGCTCATCCACGACCGGGGCCGCACCGAGCGCATTCCGCTGGGTGAGGTGTTGTACTTCAAGGCCGAACTCAAATACGTCACCGTACGCACCGCTGCGCGCAGCTACATCCTCGATGACTCGCTGAGTGAGCTGGAAACGCGTTACGCCCCACGCTTCATGCGTATCCACCGCAACGCCCTCGTGGCCCGCCGCGCCGTACGCGCGCTGGAAAAACACTACGACGCCGACGAGGGTGAAGGCTGGGCGGTGCGGCTCGATGGGTTAAGTGAGCTGCTGATGGTGTCACGCCGCCAAGTGGCGGCGGTGCGCGACGCCATCAGCGGGTGAATGGAACACCCCCAGGCTTTTTCACTGCGTGTAAACGCCACCCCCTTGCAGGGGACGACATCAGTGGCCCGGCAAAGCCGGTTCCACGGCGTCTGTTGGTCTGGCCTGCTCTGCGGCCTTAGAGCGGTGCAGGCGCGCCAGTTTTCACTGAATTCATGCGATGAGTTCAAACGGGCACGGCCGGGGCGCGGCACGCTGCCGCGACCTGCGCCCCCTGCTCCCCCAGATCCCAGAACAGGCCTGCCATCAGCGGCAGTGCCTCACGCGCCACACTGCCCAGCAGGTGTTCATTCGGCGCGTGTTGTGCACAGGCGGGGTAGGAATGCGGCACCCACAGCGTGGGCTGGCCCAGCACTTTGGCAAACACGTCGTTGGGCAGGGTGCCGCCCAGGTTGGGCAGCAGGGCCGGGGGTTTGCCGGTGCTGCGCTGCATGGACGCCAGCGCCCACTGCACCCAGGGGTTGTCGGGGTCGAGACGGGTGGCCTCCATCAGCGGGCCGAACTGTTCCACCTGCACGTCGGTGAAGCCATGTGTATCCAGATGGGTGCGCAGGTGCTGCATGAAGTTTTCGCTGTCGCTGCCCACCACATAACGCACCTGGCAGTGGGCAGACGCGTGGCCGGGAATGGCGTTGACGGGGGCTTCGGGGTTACCGGTCTTGAAGGCCAGCACTTCCAGGCAGTTCCAGCC
>JAGOEY010000019.1:0-4884 GCA_017997515.1 Burkholderiaceae bacterium
CCGGGCGCGGGGTACTGGATCTCGTACAGCGGGCGCGGGAAGCCGCCAAAGTCGTGGATGGTGTCGGGGGCGGCCGCAGTGGCAACCCGCACCTGGGGTGTCATCCAGTGGGGTGACACCACCAGCACGGCGGCGGGCCGGGGCAGTGCAGCCCCCAAAGCGGTCAGCTGCGGGCCCAGACGGCCCGGATCCAGCGCAAACGTGGGGGCACCGTGGGAAACGAAGAGGACGGGTTGGCGGGTGGTCATAAAAAGCTCCTGAATCAACTGGGTCTGCATACGCAATGTGCAAGACATGGACTTTATTACCCATTGAATCAGAGATAAATATGAAAAATCAAGATTAATAATCCCTCATAATGAGCCAATGGACAGATTTCTGGAAATGCGCACCTTTGTGCAGGTGGTGGACACGGGTAGTTTTGTCGGCGCGGCGGAGCCGCTGGACATGTCCAAGGCGGCAGTCTCGCGCTATGTGGCCGACTTGGAAGCCCGGCTGGGTGTACGCCTGCTGCACCGGACCACACGTCGGCTGTCGCTGACCGAGGACGGTGAGGTTTTTTACCTGCGTTGTAAGGAGCTGCTGGGCGGGCTGGATGCCGCCGAAGCCGAGGTCACGGCACGCAGCGGCGACGCGGTCGGGCAGTTGCGGGTCAACGCGCCGGTAAGCTTTGGCATTCTGTACCTTGCCCCCGTCTGGGCCGCGTTCAAGGCACGGCACCCGCAGGTCAGTTTTGATGTGACACTGAGCGACCGGGTGGTGGACATTGTCGATGAAGGGTTTGACCTGGCGATCCGGATCACCCAGTTGCAGAACTCGAGCCTGATCTCCCGCAGGCTGGCGTCCACCCGTATGGTGCTGTGTGCGTCACCCACCTACCTGGCACGCCAGGGCACACCGGTACACCCGTCCGAGCTGGTGCAGCACCACATCCTCGCCTACAGCTACTGGTCCAGCCGCGACGAATGGGCGTTTGACGGCCCGGACGGTGTGGTAGTGGTGAAAACCACGCCCTGCCTGCGCAGCAACAACGGCGACACCTGCCGCGCAGTGGCGCTGGCGCACGAGGGCATCATCCTGCAGCCGAGTTTTATGGTGGGGGCGGACTTGGCGGCAGGCACGCTGGTGGAGCTGTGCCCCGGCTACCGTGCGCTGGAGATGGGCATCCATGCGGTGTACAGCAGCCGCAAACACGTGGCCCCGAAGGTGCGGCTGCTGATCGACTTTCTGGTGGAGCATTTCGCCGAGCCGCGCTGGCCTAGCTGATCCGCAGCAACGCAGTAAGGCTACAAGGCCTTGCGCAGGTTGGCCGGTGCGATGCGCAGCGCTTCGCGGTATTTGGCCACCGTGCGGCGGGCACATTCGATGCCCTGCTCCTTGAGCATTTCGGATATCTGGTTGTCCGACAGCGGCTTGGCGGTGTTTTCAGAGGTGACAAACTGCTTGATGAGCGCACGCACCGCCGTGCTGGACGCGTTGCCACCGGTCTCGGTGCCCAGCGCGGAGCCAAAGAAGTGTTTGAGCTCAAACGTGCCATACGGGGTGGACATGTATTTGGCCGTGGTCACCCGCGAAATGGTGGACTCGTGTAAGCCCAGTTCATCGGCGATTTCACGCAGCACCAAAGGCCGCATGGCCAGCTCACCGTGCACAAAGAAGCTTTTTTGCCGCTCAACGATGGCGTTGGACACCCGCAAGATCGTGTCGAACCGCTGCTGGATGTTCTTGATGAACCAGCGTGCTTCCTGCAGCCGCTGCTGCAAGGCCTGGCTGCCTTCACCTTTGTGCGCCTTGAGTGCACTGGCGTAAATGTCGTGCACCCGCAGCCGGGGCATCACCTCGGAGTTGAGCCGCACCTGAAAACGCACGTTTGCGCCTTTGCCCACCTTCTGCACGATGACGTCGGGCACCACAATGTTGCGCTCCACGTCCACAAAACGGCGGCCGGGTTTGGGCTCCAGCCGCCCGATCAGCAGGATGGCGGCGCGCACCATCTCGTCCGTTTCACCACAGGCCTGCACCAGCCGTTTGATGTCGCGCCGGGCGAGCATGTCCATGGGCTGGGAGCACACCGCCAAGGCGGCACGCAGCACGTCGGGCGGCATCGCGTTGTCGGGCTGCGCCTGCAGGTGGCGCAACTGCAGTTGCAGGCATTCCGCCAGCGACCGTGCGCCCACACCCGACGGCTCCAGGTGCTGCAACAGCTGCAGCGCCACCGTAAAACGGTGTACCAGCTCGTCCACCTGTTCCACATCCCCGCCCGCCAAACCTTCGGCCAGGGACTGGAGTGATTCGTCCAGGTAACCGTCGTCGTTCAGGGATTCGATCAAGAAACGCAGCGCGGCCCGGTCCACCTCATTCAGCCGCATACCCAGCGCCTGCCGGTGCAGAAAGCTGGTCAGCGACTCCTGGTTGCGAGCCAGTTCGGTGGCGTCGCGGTCGTCTTCGGCCAGGTTGTTCTGGCGCGCCGGGGCGTCCGTGCCCCACTCTCCGTCATCGGCCACCACTTCGGTGCTGCCGTCGCCGTCCCAATTGGGCTCGTCCTGGATGCCGGTGTCCGTGGGGGTATCGTTGGTCTCACTGGTGCTGGCAGCACTGGACTCACCCGCCCCATCGGACGCCGAATAGGTGGACAACTCCACTTCACGATCTGCTTCGCGGTCGTCCTCGCGCACAGCAGTGTCGGCTTGGGCCAGGCCAAACTCTTCCCGCGCCGCTTCATCGGCCGTGAGTTCAAGGAACGGGTTGTCGTCGAGCATCTGCTCCACTTCCTGGCTCAGCTCCAGGGTGGACAGCTGCAACAAGCGGATCGACTGCTGCAGCTGTGGCGTGAGCGCCAGATGCTGCGAAACGCGAAGGGAAAGGCCTTGCTTCACAGCAAGCCCTCAGCGCCCAAAGCGCACAGGGTTTCTTCCAGCAGACACCGTGGAACCGGCTTCGCCGGGCCACTGGTGGAGCCCCCTGCAAGGGGGTGGGAGTAGCGGAACGAAGTCCGCGAAGCCTGGGGGTGTGCCATTTACATCCGAAAGTGTTCGCCGAGGTAGACCCGGCGCACATCGGCGTTTTCTACGATGTCGGCCGGGGTTCCCTGGGCCAGCACATGGCCGTCATTGATGATGAACGCGTGGTCACAAATACCCAGGGTTTCACGCACGTTGTGGTCGGTGATGAGCACACCGATGCCACGTGCCTTCAGGAAGCCAATGATGCGCTGGATTTCGATCACGGCGATGGGGTCGATACCGGCAAACGGCTCGTCCAGCAGGATAAAACGCGGCTGCGTGGCCAGTGCACGGGCGATCTCGACGCGGCGGCGTTCACCACCGGACAGCGCCAGCGCGGGGGAGTCACGCAATTGCTCCACCCGCAGGTCGTGCAACAGGGCGTCCAGGCGTTCCTGGATCACCGCTTTGCCCAGCGGCTGCCCCGCGTCGTCGCGTTGCAGCTCCAGCACGGCCTGTACGTTTTCACCCACGGTGAGTTTGCGGAAGATCGATGCCTCTTGCGGCAGGTACGACAAACCAAGCCGCGAACGGCGGTGGATCGGCATCTGCGCGACCGAATGGCCGTCGATCAGGATGTCGCCCGCGTCGGACCGCACCAAGCCCACGATCATGTAGAACGACGTGGTTTTGCCCGCACCGTTGGGGCCCAGCAGGCCGACCACCTCGCCTTTTTGTACCACCAGGGACACGTCCTTGACCACCTTGCGGCTGCCATACGCCTTCTGCAGGTGCCGGGCTTCGAGCCGGCTCGTGTCGGCCGCACCCGTGGTGTCGGTTGCCGCCCCGGTCACTTCTTGTCTCCGCCCAGCGTGGTGCTGGAGCGCAAGGTCGAATTCACGGACGGCGTGGCAGGTGCTGCGGCGGGCGCGGAGGCTGCCGCACGCGGCGCAATGATGGCGCGCACACGGCCACCCGGGTTGGCAGAGCTGGCGTTGGACGGGTTGCCGTCCACAGTGAACACGTCGGTGAGGTTGTTGTAGACGATCACATCGCCGTGGATATGGTCGGCGATGGTGCCGCCGATGTAGCGGCGCAGCTCGGCGCGTTTGATGAACTTGACGATGTCGTTACGGCCGTCGTACTCGATGGTTTCACCTTCACCTTCGATGTATTCGTCGGGTGCACCCGGCAGGGTGTCGCGTTTCTGCCGGAAGAAGGCGCGTTTGCCCGGTGCAGCGGTGACCACACCAAACTGGTAACCCTGCGGGTCTTGCCGCACATCCAGCTGCGCACCGCGCAGGATGATGCTGCCCTTGGTCATCACCACATTGCCGGTGAACACGCTGGTTTGCTTCAGATCATCGTGGCGCAGGGTGTCGGCCTCGATGTTCATGGGTTTGGCGGAGTCGGCTTTTTCAGCGTGGGCCATGCCACACGCCATCAGGGCGGCCAACAACCAGGGGGTGAAAGACAGTAGTTTTTTCATAGGGCACGAATCTTGCAGCCATTGTAGCGGTCGATCCATGCTGCGCCGCAATAAAGGGCCAGCAAAGCCACCCCGCCGCATGTAAAAAGCCTGTCGGCACCGGCACGACAGGCTTTGGTTGCACCCCTGCGCACCACACGCGCAGCCGGTGGCAATGGCAGCTTAGCGCGCCTTGCGGGCTTCGGCCACCAGGGCGTCGGTGGTTTGCAGGGCGCGGCCCATGCTGCCGGAGCGTGTGCCGTCGGTGTAATAACGCCCGGCGATACCGATCGCAGGCACACCTTCCACCTTGTAAGCCTCCTGCAGCAGGGTGGCACGTTTGACCTTGCCTGCCACGCTGAAGGAGTTGTAGGCCTCCTGGAACTTGGCCTTGTCCAGGCCTTGTTTGACCGCCCAGTCAACGATCTTGGCTTCGGTGTTCAGCGCCTGTTTGTCCACGTGGATGGCGTAGAA
>JAGOEY010000019.1:4984-16416 GCA_017997515.1 Burkholderiaceae bacterium
CGCACCAGCGCTGACTCGACACCCGAACTTTCAAACTTTTCCTTGATGCCCTCGGCATCGTCCTTTTTGCCAAACGGGCCCACCCGCACGCGGTACACGGTGCGTCCGGACTGCTCACGCTCGGTCACCTTGGCCTGCCAGCCCATCATGGCCAGTTTGGCGCGCTGCGCTTCGGCCTCTTCCGTCGAACGGAAGGCCCCGGCCTGCACAAAATAGTCAAACGGGTCCACCGTGGCATTGGCTGATTTGGCGCGGGCCAAGTCCCCCAGGGGGTCGGCAGAGGCTGTGGGTTTTGTCTCCACACGCTCGGTTTTGGCGGCCACCGCCGCACTGGCGGCACGGCCCGGGGCACTGGCTGCCGCGACCGGAGCGCCGGGTTTGGCCGCCACGGCGGCAGGTACGGGTGGCGTCACACCCTGCACTGCACCAGAGGCCGTGGCCGCAGGCGGGCGGGCGGGGTTTTTGCCATACAGCGGCGAATTCGGGTCCCAGTCCTTGTTCTTGTCGGACTCAACCGCGTCCTGGCTGGCGCCCCGGGTGGCCCCCTTGTTCATGAACGGAACCGGCACCTTGGTCACATACAGTGCCACGGCCAATGCAGCTCCCAGCCCCACCATCGCACCAATGATGAAGCCGATGATGGTCCCACCACGCTGCTGATTTTTCTTTTTTGCCATTGTTGTCTTGCTCACATCCGGGAGGGCGCGGAAACGCCCAAAACCGCCAGGCCATTGTGCAGCACCTGCGCCACGGCAGCGACCAGTGCCAAACGCGCCAGTTTGACGGCCTCGTCGTCCACCAGAATACGCTCGGCGTCGTAGTAGCTGTGGTAGCTGGAGGCCAGCTCACGCAGGTAAAAGGTCACGTCGTGGGGTGCGTTGCCTTCTGCGGCGGCGGTCAGCATGGCGGGGTATTTGGCCAGTGTCAGCATCAGGGCCAGCGCCTGCGGGCCTTGCAGCGGCGACAGATCCACCTCGGTCAGCGCCGCCACATCACCGCCCCAACTGGCCAGCACCGAGCAGATGCGCGCATGGGCGTACTGCACGTAGTAAACCGGGTTGTCGTTGTTCTGCGCGCGCGCCAGGTCAATGTCGAAGGTGTATTCGGTGTCAGGCTTGCGGCTCAGCAAGAAGAAACGCACGGCGTCCTTGCTGGTCCACTCGATCACGTCGCGCAGGGTGACGTAGCTGCCCGCGCGTTTGCTGATCTTGACTTCTTCCTCACCGCGCACCACCCGCACCATGGTGTGCAGCACGTAATCGGGGTAACCCAGCGGAATACCCACACCAGCGGCCTGCAGCCCGGCGCGCACACGTGCAATGGTGCCGTGGTGGTCGGTGCCCTGGATGTTGACGACCTTGGTGAAGCCACGCTCCCACTTGGCGATGTGGTACGCCACATCGGGCACAAAGTAGGTGAACGTGCCGTCTTTCTTGCGCATCACACGGTCTTTGTCGTCGCCGTAGTCGGTGGACTTGAGCCACAACGCGCCGTCCAGCTCGTAGGTTTTGCCCGCGTCGATGAGTTTTTGCACCGTGGCGGCCACACGGCCGCTGGTGTAGAGGCTGGATTCGAGGTAGTAGTTGTCAAACTTGACCTGGAACGCCTGTAAATCCAGGTCCTGCTCGTGGCGCAGGTACGCCACAGCGAATTCACGGATCGACTCCAGGTCCTCCACATCACCGCTGGCGGTGGTGCTGCGGTCGTCGGCGCTGACGGTTTTTTGCGCCTTGAAGTCTTCGGCAATGTCGGCGATGTAGTCACCGTTGTAGAAGGCCTTGCTGGCGGGGTTCTCGGGGTCGATCGGCCAGCAATCATCCCCGGGTTTAAAACCTTTGGCGCGCAGCTGGGTGCTGTGGGCCAGTGTCTGGATCTGCACCCCGGCGTCGTTGTAATAAAACTCGCGCCAGACCTTCCAGCCCTGGGTGGCGTAGAGGTTGCAAATGGCGTCGCCCAGCGCAGCCTGGCGGCCATGGCCCACGTGCAGCGGGCCGGTGGGGTTGGCGGACACAAACTCGACCAGCACCTGTTCGTCCCGCGCGGGCTGAAAGCCGAACTGCGCCTTGGCCTGCAGCACCTCAAACACCACCTGCTGTTTGGCGGCGGGTTTAAGTTTGATGTTGATGAACCCCGGGCCTGCGATGTCCACCGCATCCACCCATTGCTGGAATTGCTCTGTTTTTAATAGCGCCTCGCGCAGCTGCTCCGCCAGCTGGCGCGGGTTTTGTTTCAAAGGTTTGGCCAGTTGCATGGCCACCGTGGTGGCGAGGTCGCCGTGGGCGGCCACCTTGGGGGATTCAAAAGCGGCCTTGTCGCCGGAGCCAGGGGCAATGTGTTCAAGCCCGGCGGCCAGGGCCGCGAGCAAATCGTGTGTGACTGAGAGCATGGGGGCCATTTTACGTTTGGGGCAGACGGCGCTGTATTCTTCGTGCGGGCCGTCATCCGCTGGCCCGTGCACGACGTTATAACGGTGATCCTTCACCAGGATTGCACTCCAACCACTCTCTTCAGGACACACAACATGAACAAGTTTCTTTCCCTGAGCGCTGCAGCAGCCATGGTTTTTGCGATGGGCGTGGGCCATGCGGCCGATGGGGACGCCAAGACCAAGCAGCAGAGCAAGATGACGACCTGCAACGCCGACCCCAAGGCCAAGGAACTCAAGGGTGACGAGCGCAAGGCTTTCATGAAGGAATGCCTGTCCTCCGGCAAACAAGAGAAGCAGCAAACCAAGATGGGCACCTGCAGCACCGAATTCAAAGCCACTGGCAAAGAAGGCAAGGAACGCCAGGCTTTCATGAAGGAATGCCTGAGCGCTGACAAACCAGCTGCTGCTGCCAAGCCCGCTACAGCGGCGGCCCCGGTCGCCATGGCAGCACCAGCTGCCGCACCGGCCATGCCCGCAACGCCTGCGGCACCCGCTGCCAAGAAATAAGTCGCCTTTGCGCGCACCGGAGGCCCCGCCCTGGCGGGGCTTTTTGCTTTCTACTTGAGTTCTTCGATCAGCACCGACAAACCTGTCCACATGATCTCGAACCCAATACAAAGCAGAATGAAGGCCGACAAGCGCATCACCACGGTAGTGCCCATCTCACCCATGAAGCGCAGCAGCCGCCCGGCATAACGGTAGATGAAGTACACACTGACGGCGGTGATCAGCACCCCCAGCGCGGCGGCACTGCCCGAGATCACCCAGTCCAGCACCTTGCCGTGCTGCTGCGCGCCCAAAGCGATCGAGGCAGCGATAGAGCCGGGGCCGACCGTCAGCGGAAACGTGATGGGGTAGAAGCTGCGCTGGCGCAGTTCACCTTCGCTCCAGTTGACGGTGTCGGCCTCCGACAGCGTGGTGCGGATGGCGCTGTCGCCATGCTCGGAGCCGTTGTCATGCAGCAAATGCCAGCCCGTGGCGGCCACCAGCAAACCACCGGCAACCCGCACGATGGGCAGCGACAGCCCAAAAAACGCCAGCACATACGAGCCCACAAAAACCGCCCCCAGCAGCAGGAAGAGGCAGTTCGTCGCCACGCGCTGGGCCAGCTTGTTGGTGGTGGCGTCGTCCGCACCCTGCGTCATCGACAGGAAGATGGGCGCATTACCCAGCGGGTTCATGATGGGCAGCAAGGTGATGGGCACCAGCAGCACCGCCTTGAGGAAGATGAGCATCGCAGCGGTCATGTCTGTCTTGCCCGGATGGTGTGCCGCAGGCTGTGGGCTTCGGTGGTCATGCGGCTGATCTCCAGAAGTCGGGTTGGCTGTAATTATGTTTCAGGAAGTCCATCCACAAACGCACCCGCAGGGCCAGGTGTTTGCGCTGGGGGAACACCACGTAAATGCCATTCGGCGGCGCGGCAAATTCCTCCAGCACGGCGACCAGGCGGCCGCTGGCGATCTCGGCCTCGACCTCCCAGGTGCTGCGCCAAGCGATGCCGTAACCGGCCAGGCACCAGTCGTGTAACACCTGCCCGTCCGAACAGTCGAGCGGGCCCGCTGGCCGCAGGTGCAGCAGCTCGGTGCTGTCACCCCGCGCCACGGTGAAGGCCCAGCCACGGGTTTGGGATGCGTCACTCGACAAGGTGAGGCAGGCGTGTTTGGCCAGGTCGGTGGGCTGTTGTGGCGTGCCGTGTTGCTGCAGGTACTGCGGCGTGGCGACACAGATGCGGCGGTTGTCGGCCAGGCGCACGCTGATGAGTGACGAGTCCGGCAGGTCACCCACCCGCACGGCACAGTCGAAGCCTTCACCGGCCAGGTCCACCACGCGGTCGCTGAGGTTCAGCGACACGGTGACGTCGCGGTGCAGGGCGTGGAACCGGGGCACCAGCGGGGCCACATGGCGGCGGCCAAACCCGGCCGGGGCGGTGATACGCAGGTGCCCGCTGGCCTTCACACCACCCGCGCTGACACTGGCTTCGGCGTTGGCGAACTCCGCCAGCAGGCGCTGGCAGTCTTCCAGGAACGCGCTGCCTTCGTGGGTGAGGGTGATACGCCGCGTCGTGCGCACCAGCAGCTTCACGCCCAGCCGTTCTTCCAGCGCATCAATGCGCCGGCCCATGATGGCGGGGGCCACACCTTCGGCCTTGGCGGCGGCGGTCAGGCTGCCCCGGGTGGCCACCGAGACGAAGGATTCAAGCTGTTTAAATTTGGCCATGCTGGTGTGCTCACTCCGCCGCGTGGGTGATGTGCTGCTGCACCAGGGTTTTGATCTGCTCCGCGCTGTACCCCACCTCGTGCAGCAGGCTGCGGGTGTGTTCACCCAACGTGGGCGGCTGCAGGCGGATGCCGGGGCGCTGGCCGCCGAGGGTGAAGGGCATCAGGGGCACTTTCGACAGGCTGCCGTCGTTCATCCGCACGGGGGCCAGGCCGCCGGTGGCGTTGAGGTGGGGGTCGTCGAACAGGTGCTGCGGCTGGGTGATGGGCGCGAAGGGCAGCGCGTTGCGCTCAAACACGTCGCTGAGCTCAGCCGCGCTGTAGGCGGCTAGGCGCTCGCGCAGGATAGGCATCATCCACGCACGGGCACGCACGCGGTCGTTGTTGGTGGCCAGGCGCGGGTCGGCCAGCAGGTCGTCCAGCGCAAAGGCCTGGCAGAAGATGCTCCATTGTTTGTCACTCACCGCCGCCAGAAAGATCTGCGCGCCGTCTTTCACGGTGAACACGTCGTACACGCCCCAGGCCGAGATGCGGCTGGGCATCGGGTCGGCGGCCTGGCCGGTGGCGGCGAACTGCATCATGTGCTGGGCCACCAGGAAGATGTTGTTTTCGAACAGGGCCGACTGCACTTCGCAGCCTTCGCCCGTCAATTCGCGCTGGCGCAGCGCGGCCATGGCACCGATGGCCCCGAACATGCCACCCATGATGTCGTTCACGCTGGTGCCTGCACGCAGCGGGTCGCCGATGCGGCCGGTCATGTAGGCCAGGCCGCCCATCATTTGCACCACTTCGTCGAGTGCAGTGCGGTGGTCGTACGGGCCGGGCAGGAAGCCTTTGTGGCTGACGTAGATGAGGCGCGGGTTCAGCTTCTTCAGCGTGGCGTAGTCCAGGCCCAGCTTCTGCATGGTGCCGGGTTTGAAGTTCTCGCTGACGATGTCGGCGGTGGCGATCAGCCGCAGGGCGGCTTCAACCCCGGCGGGTTGTTTCAAGTCCAGCGCAATGCTTTTTTTGTTGCGGTTGAAGGTGGGGAAAAACCCCGCGCCCGAGCCCAGCAGGCGGCGGGTGTTGTCGCCATCAATCGGCTCGACCTTGATCACCTCGGCCCCCAGGTCGCCCAGCAGCATGCCGCAGGTGGGGCCCATCACCATGTGGGTGAATTCGACGACCCGCACACCTGCGTACGGCAGGTGTGCTTCCGAATGCGTGCCCGTGTACGGCAGCGCTGAGGGGGCCGGTGCAGGGCGCACAGCCTGCGGCTGTTGCCAGTTTTTGGGCAAACCGGCTTCGGGCGTCATGCCGTACACAGGCTCGCCGGGCAGACCTGCCATCAGCGGTTTGCGGGCCGCGATGAGCCGTTCGAGGTCGATGCCGGTGGCAACCCCCATGGCTTCGAACATAAACACCAGGTCTTCGGTCACCACATTGCCCGAGGCACCAGGCGCATACGGGCAGCCGCCCAGGCCGCCCAGCGATGCGTCGAAGGTGCGCACGCCCTCTTCATAAGCCGCCAAGCAGTTGGCCAAGCCCAGTCCACGCGTGTTGTGCATATGCGCCGCACCCGCCTTGTCGCCCAGCGCGGCACGCAAACGCCGGAACAGGCGACGCACCTGGGCCGGGTTGGCATACCCCACGGTGTCGGACAGGCCCACTTCATCGGCCCCGGCCTCAGCACACTGCGTAGCCAGCCAGAGCACATCGTCTTCGGGCACCTGGCCCTGCAGCGTGCAGCCAAATGCGGTGGACATGCCCACCTCCAGCAGCACATGGGGCGCGGTGTCGCGCCGCAGGTCGGCAATGGCGCGCAGCTCGGCCACCATTTCTTCACGGGTCTTGCGCACATTGGCCAGCGAATGGGCTGCGCTGGCCGACACCGGCATGGTGAGTTTGTGCACCCCTGCGGCCAACGCCGCCTCGGCCCCGCGGCGGTTCGGCACCAGCGCCATCACGGTCAGGCCGGGCAGGGTGCAGGCGTGGCGCACCACTTCGGCCGCATCGGCCATCTGCGGCAGCAGCCGGGCGGGCACGAAAGATGCAACCTCGATTTCACGCACCCCGGCGGCATACAGCGCGTCGATCCAGCGCAGTTTGTCGGCCGTGGGCATGGTGGCTTTGACCGATTGCAGGCCGTCGCGCGGGCCGACTTCGCTGATGAGGACGGCAGAGGATGAAGGGACTGGAGGCATGGCGGGATTTCTCGGTCGCCCTGGGTGCAGGGCTGAATACTACTATTTTGATAGCTGTTCGCGCATGTGGGACGTGCGCTAGATGGCTAAAACATACTTAATTTTGGCCCAAATTTCGGCAATAGCTCCTGCTAGTCCCCCATGATCTGTGCGAAAAAAGCAAAGGTCAAGCTGGTTTAAGTTCATTTAACTTGCAAAACAGATGCAATACAGTAGCCCCATGGCTCCATGCAGCCAAGAGCCTTGTTCACCCCATTCAATTTCTTTGGAGCGCCCCATGACAGCCCGCACTACCGTCCACCGCCTGCAGGTGGCAACCGTTCTCCACCGTTTTATCGAAGACCAAGTGCTGCCTGGCACCGGGGTGGATGCCGCCGCGTTCTGGGCCGGTTTTGACGCCATCGTGGCCGACCTGGCCCCCAAGAACATCGCGCTGCTGGCCGAGCGTGACCGCCTGCAGACGGAGCTGGACACCTGGCACAAGGCCAACCCCGGCCCCATCACCAACATGGTGGCGTACCGCAGCTTCCTGGAGACCATTGGCTACCTGGTACCCCAGCCCGCCGACGCCAAGGCCACCACGGCCAACGTGGACGCCGAACTCGCCACCCAGGCCGGCCCGCAGCTGGTGGTGCCGATCCTGAACGCCCGTTACGCACTCAACGCGGCCAACGCCCGCTGGGGCAGCCTGTACGACGCGCTGTATGGCACCGACGCTATTCCCGAGGCCGACGGTGCCGAAAAAGGCAAGGGCTACAACCCCGTGCGCGGCGCCAAGGTAATCGCATTCGCCCGCAAGCTGCTAAACGACGCCGCGCCGCTGGCCCATGGCTCCCACGTGGATGCCACGGGCTACACCGTGGTGGGCGGGCAACTGGTGGTGGCACTGGGTGCTGCCAGCAGCGGCCTGAAGGACCCAAGCCAGTTCGTCGGTTACCAAGGTGATGCGGCTGCGCCCACGTCGGTGCTGATCGTCCACAACGGCATCCACATCGACATCCAGATCGACCGCAGCACCGCTATTGGCAAAACCGACGCAGCGGGTGTGAGCGACCTGGTGCTGGAGTCGGCCCTGTCCACCATCCTCGACCTGGAAGACTCGGTGGCCGTGGTGGACGCAGACGACAAGGTTGTGGCCTATGGCAACTGGCTTGGCATTCTGAAGGGCACGCTGACCGAAGAAGTCGCCAAGGGCGGCAAGACCTTCACCCGCGGGCTGAACCCCGACCGTGTGTACACCGCGCCCTCCGGCAGCGGCGACGTGCGACTGCATGGCCGCTCGCTGATGTTTGTGCGCAATGTGGGCCACCTGATGACCAACCCGGCCATCACCTACACCGCCGCCGACGGTGCTACCCGCGAAATCCCCGAAGGCATCTTGGACGCCATGGTGACCACCACCATTGCCCTGCACGACCTGCAAGGCCGTGGCGCGAATGGCATCCGCAACAGCCGCACCGGCAGCGTCTACATCGTCAAGCCCAAGATGCACGGCCCCGCCGAAGTCGCATTTGCCGCCGAGCTGTTCAGCCGTGTGGAAAAGGTGCTGGGCCTGGCCGACAGCACGGTCAAGCTCGGCATCATGGACGAAGAGCGCCGCACCAGTGTCAACCTGAAAGCCTGTATTGCCGCAGCCGCCAGCCGTGTGGCCTTCATCAACACCGGCTTCCTGGACCGCACCGGCGACGAGATGCACACCGCCATGCAGGCCGGCCCCATGATCCGCAAGGGCGACATGAAGGCCAGCGCCTGGATCCAGGCGTATGAGAAGAACAACGTGCTGGTGGGCCTGGCCTGCGGCCTGCGCGGCAAGGCGCAGATCGGCAAGGGTATGTGGGCCATGCCCGACCTGATGGCCGCCATGCTGGAACAAAAAATCGCACACCCCAAGGCCGGTGCCAACACCGCCTGGGTGCCCAGCCCGACCGGTGCCACGTTGCATGCGCTGCACTACCACCAGGTGCTGGTGTCCGACGTACAGATCGCGCTAGAAAAAGCCGACGCTGCCACCGACCCGGTCGCCACACGCGACGGCATCCTGTCCAACCTGCTGCAGATCCCCGTGACGGCCACGCCGAACTGGACCGCCGCCGAGAAACAGCAGGAGCTGGACAACAACGCACAGGGCATTCTGGGCTACGTGGTGCGCTGGGTGGACCAGGGCGTGGGCTGCTCGAAGGTGCCCGATATCCACAACGTCGGCCTGATGGAAGACCGCGCCACCCTGCGCATCAGCAGCCAGCACATGGCCAACTGGCTGCTGCACGGCGTGGTGACCAAGGAACAGATCACCGAAACCTTCGAGCGGATGGCCGCCGTGGTGGACGGGCAGAACGCGGGTGACCCGCTGTACCAAAAGATGGCCGGCAACTTTGGTACGTCGATGGCGTACCAAGCGGCCTGTGATCTGGTGTTCAAGGGGCTGGAGCAGCCCAGTGGTTACACCGAGCCGCTGCTGCATGCGTGGCGCCTGAAGGTAAAGGCTGCGGGTGGGTGACTTATCAAAAATGATAGCTATATGCCGAGGCAGATAATCCGCAAAAGGCTTGTTTGATGCAAAAAATGGCACCTCTCGGGTGCCATTTTTTCACGAAGCAATAAGCTCAGAGCACAGCGAATCAACTCCTTCACAGCTTGCGCTCAAACCGGGCAAAACTGGCCGACTGCTGCAAGCGTTTCCAGTCCAGAACAGTGGCTTTCAACACCTTGATGGCATGCACGCGGTCTTCATACCTGGTGCCCCGCGCCGCCATAAAGTGGTTATTCATCGCAGCCTTGGGGTTGGCCTCCCGATCCGGTCTTTTCACCCTTCTTGCCTGGTAAGGGTGCGCTGGGGTTGAAAGGAACGCGCTGATGGAATGGTCGCTCGCTAGCAGCCAGCTCTCCAGTTCTTGCTCGATGCACACCAAATATACGGGTGCATTCTGCAGGCCTTCTTTTTTCAAGCCATCCAACAGGATTTGGCGTTCTTTGGCTCTGCAAGGCTTATCTTTTTTGTCAGGCCAGGCAGGGCGCAAATCCCACACGATCAACACGCGCTCACAGCCCTCCTGTAATAGCTTCTTGGCAACGCTGGCCGCACCCTCCAGCAGCTTGAGTTTGTTGTCCATGGTACGGGACACGATCTTGCGCCCCGGCTTGAGTTGACCCGCCAAATACTCACAAACCTGCTTGTCCGCCCCCTGTGGGCCACATTCAAAAATGAATCCGATGCTCATGCGGCCAGCCCTGTCAGATTGCCCATGGTGTAAAGCTTGCCCGGCGCAAACTCTTGCGCCCAAGTGCGCAGGTTTTCGTGATCCGCTGGCCGAGTAAAGCGCGGATGGCCTTCGGCATCGCGCTCCACCACCACCAGATGCTCCAACGTCAACAAGTCCAGCAAATAAGGGGAATGGGTGGTCACTACCACTTGCGTTGCGCCCGACAGCACGGCGCTGCGAATCTCTTCCACAATCAAATGGATGCTGCGCGGGTCCAGACCGTTCTCTATTTCTTCCACCACGATCAAAGGTGGCGGACTCGGATGCCGCAGCAGCGCCAGCAAGGCCAGCATGCGCAGCGTGCCCGTGGAGAGCAACCAACCAGGCACCTTAAACGTGTCCTCAGTTAACTGCAGCCAGGCTTTACGCTCTATCTCCGACGACGTGAGCGTGGGCTGAATGTCTTTGGCGTAGGGCAGCACAAACGCCATCGTCTCCACAATGCCATTGAACGCATTCACGTCTTGTCGGCGCAAGTCGAGCAAGAAATCAGCCACGTTGGAGCCGTCATTGGCCAGACGCACAGCGCCCTTGGTACGTTGCTGCGGCACAGGCAAACCCATACGCTCAGGGCTCAAGGTCAAGAACTGCCACGCCAACACCTCGTCGTGCGTTTGCACGGCCTCTGCGTCAAGCCCCAGCGTCAGCACAGACCGGCCCGCGTCATAGGGCACGATGCCACCAGTGCGGTCGCGGTCGAACCACACGCCATCCAGACGGGTGATGCGCTCGCTGGCAATAAACATGCGGTTAGCGGCTGGGTCGTTATTCACCGTCATGGACAGGCGGCGCACTTTGCGTGGGCTGTCCCCCAAGGCCAACTCCCAAGAGATGGGGTTGACCAATTGCCCCATGCGCTCCTTCGCCTCTTGCGCCTTATGGCGGACGTGTTCAATGCCCAGCCAGCGCTGCATGGCCATGTCAAGCCCATCCCGCACGATAGCCTGGTACGTCTCCAACGCTTCAATCAGGCTGGATTTGCCCGCCCCGTTGTTGCCAATGAAGGCCGTGAGCGGCCCCAGCTTGACGGTCTTGCTGTCGACCACCGCCTTGAAGTTGCGAATACGCAGGCTTTGCAAACTCATGAAATCAACCCCCTCTGTACGTCTCGCCAAGCATTGAGCGCAGCCACTTTAGCGGGCTCAGCCACCAGCGGAAAGGTGCCCAGGATGTGCGTGAACTCCTCTTCGCTCAAACCGTAGAGGTGGGCCACCAAGCCATCCAGCTCAGCGCGGAGCTTGGCGCGCTCGGCGGTGTCGGTAGCGCCGTCCCGGTGACCCTTCAGGCCAACTGACTTGGCGAGGTCGTCGAATTCGGGGGTGGTGCAGATGAGGCGGGCGGCGCG
>JAGOEY010000147.1 GCA_017997515.1 Burkholderiaceae bacterium
TCTCCTGAACGCCAAACCCTGGTGGTGAACCTGACACCTGGGCGGGAAAATCGAGTGTCTCAGCCGGCTTGATGGCGCTTCCGCGGTGCGATACTTGGCCTCATGCGGTTAAAACGCCTATCCGTAAGGCATCCGGGTGCGTGGCACCCACCTCATGGTTGATGTTCAGGCCATCGGGCGCACAGCCAATGGCTACCACATCGGCGCCCAGCTCATGGAACACCTTGGGAGCGATGTGGTACGCCGCCCCATGTGCCGCGTCCACCACGATCTTCAGCCCCTTGAGCGTCAGGTCCTGATCGAAGGTGCTTTTGCAAAATTCGATATACCGTCCCGCTGCGTCGTCGAGCCGGCGGGTTTTACCCAGCGAGGCCGAGTCGGCCCATACCGGGGGTTCATCCAGCGCGGCCTCGACCGCCAGCTCCCACGCATCGGGCAGCTTGGTACCCTGGGCACTGAAGAACTTGATGCCATTGTCAGGAAAGGCATTGTGGCTGGCCGAAATTACCACACCCAGGCTGGCGCGCTGGGCGCGTGTCAGGTATGCCACGCCTGGCGTAGGCAAGGGTCCCAGAAGCACCACATCCACTCCGGCCGAATTGAAGCCCGACTCCAGCGCGCTCTCCAGCATGTAACCCGAAATACGGGTGTCTTTGCCGATCAGCACCGTGGGGCGGTCCTCGGTCTGGCGCAGCACCCGGCCAACGGCATGTGCCAGGCGCAGCACGAAATCGGGCGTAATAGGCGCCTGCCCCACCGTGCCGCGAATGCCGTCGGTTCCAAAATATTTTCTTGTCATTCCCGGTTTCCTAAAGCGCTGGTTCGCTGGATTTTGAAAGTAGCCCGGACGCAAGTGCACGCACGCGGACGGCGCCCATGGAGACGATGGATCGGTGGCTATCCCTCGTGATCGCCACCCACCAACCCACTCCGCACACGACGCCTGGCTATTTTCGCATCCCCTCAAAGCAAAAGCGCCCTGACCCATTTCAGGGTCAGGGCGCAGAGGCAAGTAAATCGCTTACTGTTTCGCGTTCTTCATCAGGAATTCCAGCACGAGCTTTTGCTCACCGTCGTCCAGACCGGCGCGTGGGAACATGCTTTGCGTGATGCCCAGCCACTGCTTCTTATTGAAGCCGCCCGGGTCCCGCGGGCCGTGGCAGACGGTGCAACGCTGGTAGAAGATTTTTTCACCCGGACTGAGCGAGGCCGTCGCCTTTTCGCGCAGCGTTTGCGCACGCTCCAGGCCAAAAAACTTCTCGTCAAACTTAATGTCTTTTTTGACAACGATCTGCGGTGGATCGAACGCCTTGGTGCCTCCCGCGTCCGCATCGGTGCATTTGCGCAAAGAGGCCATGCAGGTGTTGGCCGTCGTAGCCTGGGACAGGCCGCTGGCACCTCGGCTGGAGGTCAGGAAGTTCACCTGGCCATTGTTGCAGCGGCCCTTGCTGTCGAGTTGTGGCCAGGCGCCTTCGTAGATGCTGACCACGCCGGGCATGATTTTGTCGGACACCCGTGCACCCACCACCAGGGAGCCGCGGTCGTTGTACAGCTCCACCAGATCACCGTCTTTGATGCCGCGCTCGGCCGCATCCTGCGTACTGATCGTCAGCGGCTCGCGCGTCTGCACCGCATAGCGCTTGCGCAGCGGCTCCGCGTTGTTCATTTGTGAGTGCAGGCGGAAGTACGGGTGCGGGCTGACCACATGCAACTGGCCATTTTTGCCATTGCCCAGATATTCACCGGGCTCCAAAAATTTGGGCATGGGCGGCATATCGGGCAGTTTCATCTTGTCGATGCTGGCCGAATACATCTCGATTTTGCCGGTGGGGGTATGCAGCGCGTTTTTCTTCGGGTCCTTGCGGTAGTCGGCGTGGCGCACCCACTTGCGTGCTTCCTTGGGTACCTTGATCGGGGCCATGCCCTTTTCCCAGAATTCCTCGAAGGGCATGCTGCCCTCGGCCGAACTGGCGGCGAAAGCTTCCTTGACGTAGTCCATCTGTGTTTTGCCTTCGGTGAAGGCGTATTCGACACCACACACTTCCGAGAGGCGGCGGAAGATCTCGAAGTCGTCGAGCACGTCACCCACGGGCGCCACCACCTGGCGCATGGCAAACACCTTGTCAATGTTGTAGGTGCCGCCCGAGGAAATATCGTTGCGCTCCATCGTGGTGGTCGCGGGCAAGACGATGTCGGCCATGCGGGCGGAACCGTTCCACCAGCAATCCTGCACGATAACGGTGTCCACGACTTGCATGGCACGCGCCAACTCGTTCAAGTCCTGCTGGTGCGAGAAGAAGTTGTTGCCCGCGTTGTAGATCAGCTTGACCTTGGGAAAGGTGTAGGTGCTGCCGTTGTAGGTGAATGCCTTGCCGGGGTTCAACAGCATTTCATTGATCCGCGATGCCGGGCAGATTTTCTTGATCGGATTGCGCCCCTGCGACATGCCGCGGGGTGCGGTGCCGCCCGATTGCGCCGTTCCGCCGCCACCGTAGTGCCACGAAAAACCAATGCCCTGGCCCGGCAGACCGATATTGCCCAACATGCAGGCAAAGTTGACGATGGCCCAGTAAGGCATCTCACCGTGGTGCGCGCGCTGGATGGCCCAGGAACCGGCAATCTGCGTGCGCTTGCTGGCCATGAGCTCGGCCAACTCCCGAATTTTGGCCGCCGGAATGCCCGTAATCTTGCTGGCCCACTCGGGCGTCTTGGGCGGCGTGCCGTCAGAGTCCTTGCCTTCCAGATAGGCCAGAAAGCGGTCGAAGCCTACGGTGTACTTGCTGATGAAGGCCTTGCTGTACTTGCCCGTGCGGTACAGGTGGTAGCTCATCGCCAAGAACAGCGCAGTGTCCGTGTTGGGGATAATTCTCACCCACTCGGAGCCCATCTGCTCGTCGGTGGTGGTGACCTGCGGGTTGATCGAGATGAACTTCACGCCCGCTTTCTTGATGGCATCGAAGTTGGGATACATCTCGTGGTCGCACACCGTGTATTCGATGCGGTTGTTCTTGTCGGGGTCGCAACCCACAAAGACAAAGACCTCGGTGTTGTCACGTACCTGCTCCCACGAGGTCTGCGCCGAATAGACTTCCAGGTCGCCAATGATCATGGGCATGATCACCTGCCCGGCCCCAGCTGAATAGTCGCCGGCCGTCATGGACGAGCCGCCCAGCAGGTTGAAGAAACGCCCCTGCAGCACATTGGGCCGGAAGATACCGCCATGCGACCAGCCGCCATAGCTGCTGCTAAAGCACCCCTCGTTACCGTGCTTCTCAATCGTGTCCAGAATAGCTTTGGCGCTCAGGCCGATCGCTGTATCCCAGCTCACTTGCACCCAATCGTCCTTGCCGCGCAACTCGGGCTTGCTGCTGCCACCGCTTTGCACAGCTTCCAAATACGACTTGCGCACCATCGGCCCTGCGATACGCGTCTTGTCGTAGGTGCGCGCCAGCATGCCTTCGGTCAGCATGAGGGTGGGACGCTTGTCTGCAGCCGTCGGCGTGACCTGGGTCAACCGCCCATTGGTCACCGTGGCAATGAAAGGCCCATAGTGGTTTGCATGCGCCACCGTACCTGTCCAGGAAGCCAAATCCACCGCCGCTGCCGCCGGTGCGGGCGTCTGTGCAATAGCGCGGGCCACTGGCCCAAGCGGGAACAAGGATACTGCCAGCCCAGCCGAACCCAATGCTCCGGTAGCACCGAGTAAATTGCGTCGTGTCAGCCTCATATTTACCTTTCAAATAATGTGGTTATTGAAGGGTAAACCCCAATATATTAAAGGTCAATGGATATTTTCAATATTCAAATTCATTTGACAGCGCAATGACCTGGCTCAACAAATGGCGGCAATGCGCGGGTATTACGCAAATGAATGACGCATTCAAGCGCCTGAAGTGCGCCGCCGCACTTTTTAAGGGGCCCGTAGAGCATGAATGGCGAGGCTTCACGGCTTGCATGCGGATGGAAAATGCCGGCTTGGCAGAGCATGGCGGCAGCGCCGTGCAACAGTGAAACACGCCCTTGGGAAGGCCGCTGAGGTTCAGAGCCCCTCTGATCGCATCGCCTTCCACACAGCCAGCGCCTGCACAGTTTCACGCACATCGTGCACACGAACCACATGCGCGCCGCGCTCCACGGCCAAAAGGGCTGCAGTGACGCTGGGTATCAAGCGCTGGTCGACATCCAGCCCGGTCACGGCACCCAGCGAGGACTTGCGGGACCAGCCCGCCAGCAGCGGGTAGCCCATGGCAAGCAATTCATCCTGGCGGGCCAGAAGGGCAAAATTTTGCTCCACAGTTTTGCCAAACCCGATGCCGTAGTCCAGCACAATTCGTTGCCGATTGACCCCTAGCGCCTGTAAATCAAGCGCAGCGCGCTTCAAAAATGAGAGCACCTGCAGAACGGCGTCTCCCTCCATCGGTGCAGACTGCATGGTTTGCGGATCACGGTGCATGTGCATCAAACAAATGCCGCACGCCGGGTGGCGTGCCACCACTTGTGCGGTGCCTGGCTGGCGCAGCGCCCACACGTCGTTGACGATGTCAGCACCCAGGTCAAGTGCATGCTGCATCACTTCAGCCTTGCAGGTATCGATCGACACAGGCACGCCCAAATGCACCGCTTCGCGCAGCACGGGCAGAACACGGGCAAGCTCATCCTCTAACGCCACCGGAGGGCTGCCGGGCCGCGTCGATTCACCGCCAATGTCCAAAATATCCGCCCCCTCGCGCACCAACTGCTCGCAATGGAGTAACGCCTGGCGGGCCGTGGCATGGCGCCCGCCGTCTGAAAAAGAGTCGGGCGTAGCGTTGACGATGCCCATGATCCGGGGCCGGGACAGGTCGATCGCAAAACGGGTGGTGTGCCAGATCATGTGCAGTGGTCAAAAATGCCAAAAAAAACGGGGCACAAAGGCCCCGTTTTGACACCCACAGGCCCTTCAGGCCACAGTGGGTGCAGGATCGGTGCTCACGGCAGGTGTGCCACCCGTGGGGCCATCGCCGCTGCGGCGACTGTGGGCACGACTACTTTGTAGCCTTCTCCTGCAAAGGCCGGGGAGTCTGCCCCTCGTGCACCACGCGGCGGATGGTGGAGACGGCGGCACACCTGAGCGACCACGTCTTCCCC
>JAGOEY010000149.1 GCA_017997515.1 Burkholderiaceae bacterium
CCCCACGCCGGGCCTGTGCACTTATGCAGCCAGTGCAACCCGGTGGGGCTGGCTGGACTGCGCCACCCAGATCAAGCCCTGCTCATGGGCGTAACGGTGTGCGGCGTCTGCGGACTCAAAGAGGTCCTTGAAGCGCATGACACGGTCGGTGGACGCACTGCCACGGCCGCTGCGGATGGAGACGCTGGCGCCGTAGCGGCCATCGTCAAGACGTTTGGAGAGGGGAGATACGAGGTATTTGCCGACTGCGGTAGAGAGTTGGTTAGAGATCAATGGAATAAAAAATACAAGGCTGCGCAGAGCACAACAAGGGAAAAGGCATGCCCCGATGCCAGTGGTTCCGCTCACAACCCGGTCCAGTCACCATCCGCCGGATGCGGAAGTGGCTACTGGGCGCTGCAGCAGCAGCGATGGAGGAGGGGCGAGGGAGTTTGGGGTGTTTGTGTGCCAACCGAAGTGGCACGACCCACGCGATGACGGGGCTAAAACCAAGGCACCTCTGCTGAAGGGGCCGGCACCAGGACAAGGCATGGTGCAATGGAAGTCTGAAACGCGATTGGTGGATTCTATCATGGGGTGCAAAAGTCTGCCCGGAGATAACGGGGGGCAGGTCTGCTAAGGTGTGCCAAGAGACAAAAAACCATGACCCCCAAAACCATTACCCCTGTTGTGTTCGAGCCTGAATTTATTGCCGGGCTGAGCGATATCTTCGAAGACAAAATTGTGTTCAACCGCATGCTGGGCCTGAAGATCACCAGCGTGTTGCCCGAGCGGGTGAGCGCACGTATCGACATGCGCCCCGAGCTGATTGGCCACTACGCCTACAACCGTATCCACGGGGGTGTCATCAGCGCCGGGCTGGACGCCATGGGGGGATTGGCCGTGATGGCGGCCATCGGTGCGCGCCACATGGACGAGCCGCCGGAGCAGCGCCTGCACCGGTTTGCCAAGCTGGGCACCATCGATTTGCGGGTGGACTACCTGCGCCCCGGCATTGGCACCCATTTCGAATTACACGCCGAAGTGCTGCGCCTGGGCTCGCGGGTGGCGTCCACCCGTATGGAGTTTGTGGGGCCGGACGGGCGGCTGATGTCGAGCGCGGCGGCGGCTTACATCGTCTCGTGAGCAGGTTGCCCAAGCGATTGGCCGGGTGTTTATATAAGAAATAGGCTTCAAGCGCACGTCTGTCGTGCGCAAGCAGCTATCAATTAAAGAGCAAAATCACAGCATCTCTTCCGGCGCAAAAGGCCCCGCCAGCTTCAGCAATATCTTCAGCCCCATGCGGGCATCCGGTTCACTGCTGAGCACTTCGCCGGGCTGCCCGGGTGTCTCCGACGGGGTTGTCCAGCGCAGCTGGCCGTCCTGCAGGCTGAGTTCGTAGCTGTCGTCCAGGCTCTGGTCGATGGCCGCTTCCATGGCGGCTGACAACTTGCGGCTGCGGATGACCATGCCCAGCTCGGTGTTCTGCAACTGCGAGCGCAAGTCCAGGTTCATCGACCCGACCACCAGCAAACGGCTGTCGATCACCAGCGCCTTGGTGTGCAGGCTGGCGCGCGAATCAGGGGTGGAGCCAAAAAAGCGCTGCTGTGTCTTGCCCTCTGCGCGCATCTCAAACAGCTCGACACCCGCTTCCAGCAAGGGCTGGCGGTAACGCGCGTACCCCACATGGGCCAGCGGTGCATCGTTGGAGGCGAGGGAGTTGGTCAGCACCCGCACGCGTACACCGCGTTGGCGCAGAGTGGTGAACACCTCCATCATGCGGGGGCCGGGCACAAAGTACGGCGAGATGATCAGCACCTCTTTTTGCGCACGGGTGACGATGTTCAGCACGCCGTCCACCACGTTGTCATCGCGGTCACTTTCGTCCAGCGGGTTTTCGGGTGCGATCTTGGTGGGTTTGTCGACCAGCAGGGCCGACGGTGCCCAGGCCAGTGCCAGTGTGCCGGACTGTATTTCGCGGGCCATGGCGGTGGCACCGGGGACGGGGTGGCCTTCCACCACAGCAGGCGCGGCGGGGGTGGTGTCTGCAGCATCCACCGGGGCCGATGCCACACGGGTTTGGGTTCCTGCAGAAGACGCAGCCGGTGGGGCGGGGGCTGGGTCGGCGTAAAACGCCTTCAGGTCATTGCCACTCAGGACGTTGCGCACCGGATAGGCGCGGATGTCGTTCCAGTAGGCGTCAAAGCTGTGGGACAGATCGGTGACCATCGGGCCCGCCACCAGCAAGTCCAGGTCGAGGAAGTTGCTGGTGTCGCTCTGGCCAAAATACGCGTCACCCAGGTTGCGCCCGCCCGCCACGGCGAGTGTGTTGTCGGCCACCAGGATCTTGTTGTGCATACGCTGCTGGATACGTTTGAAGTCAAACAGCGACCCCAGGATGCGGCCGGCCTGCGAGCTGCGCGGGCCGGACACGGGGTTGAACATGCGCACTTCGATGCCAGGCTCCAGGTCCAGCCGCAGCACGGCCACGTTTTTGCCCACGGCGTTGAAGTCGTCCAGCAGCAAACGCACCCGTACGCCGCGGCGCGCGGCCTCGCGCAGGCGCTCCATCAACGCTTCGGTCGAGCTGTCGTAGTGGATGGTGTAGTACTGCAGGTCGAGTGTTTTGGTGGCTGCGTCGATCAGCGCCATACGGCTGCCATAGGCGGCCTCGGACGAACCCAGCAGGCGAAAGCCCGAGAGGCTGGGGCGCTTGTCGTCCTTGGGGCGGGATGCATCCACCAGCGCAGCCAGGGGCAAACCCGTGTTGCTGGCCAGCGCATGGGTGGGTTCATGGGGCGCCTGGGGCGGCAGGTTGCCACAGCCTGCAAGCCCGAGCACCACAGCCGACAGCGCCGCCGTCAACCAGGCCCTGGTGCGGCGCAGGCGAGGGAAAGAGGTCGAGGTGACCGGGGTGGCAAGGGTGTCAGCAAAGGCGAGGGTCACATACGCTCCAGATGGCGCACGGCACCTGCCCTGCGTGGGCCCAATATACCGATTGCCAGCTGTTTATGTGTCGGACAAGCGCCACTGGCTGTGTCAGCCGTGCCAGCCGGTGTGGCGCTCGGTGGGTTTACGTGGACAGCGCGGTCCAGCGCTCCAGTGCGGCCATCAGTTCGTCCTCGATCAGCTCTCCGCGCGCGAGCAGCTTGGCGGCTTTGGCCCCGTCGGTGGCGTACAACGTGCCGTCAGCCAGGGCGGCCTGGATGTCGGTTTGTTCGGCCTCCAAAGCTGCAATCGACTGGGGCAAGGTGTCCAGCTCGCGCTGCTCCTTGTAGCTAAGCTTCTTTTTTGATAGCGGACTCTGCACGTCCGCTGTGCGCTGGGAGGTGTTTTCGCTTTTGTTTTCTGCTGCAGCGGCCGGTGCTGCGGGTTTGGCTGCACCGGCTGCGCTGGCGCGCTGGGCGGCAATCTCGCGGGCGCGGCGCGACTGGGTCAACCAGTCTTGCACGGTGCCTTCGTATTCGCGCCACAGGCCGTCGCCTTCAAAAGCCAGTGTGCTGGTCACCACGTTGTCCATGAAGGTCCGGTCGTGACTGACCAAAAACACGGTGCCGTCGTAACTTTGCAGCAGCTCTTCCAGCAACTCGAGCGTGTCGATGTCGAGGTCGTTGGTGGGTTCGTCCAGCACCAGCACGTTGGCCGGGCGGGCAAACAGGCGGGCCAGCAACAGGCGGTTGCGTTCGCCGCCCGACAGGGAGCGTACTGGGGAATTCGCACGTGCGGGCGAGAACAGGAAGTCGCCCAGGTAACTCTTCACATGTTTGCGCTGGTTGCCAATCTCGATCCACTCGCTGCCGGGGCTGATGAAGTCTTCGAGTGTGGCGTCCAGGTCCAGCGCGTTGCGCATCTGGTCAAAGTACGCCACCTGCAGGTTGGCACCCTGGCGAATCTTGCCGCTGTCCGCCTGCAACTCGCCCAGGATGAGTTTGAGCAGGGTGGTTTTGCCCGCGCCATTGGGGCCGAGCAGACCGATTTTTTCACCACGCACGATGGTGCCGGTGAAGTTCTTCACGATGAGTTTGTCGCCAAACGACTTGCCCACCTCGGTCAACTCGGCCACGATCTTGCCGCTGGTCTGGCCTTGGGCCACATCCATGTTGACGCTGCCCAGCGCATTGCGGCGCTCGGCGCGGCTGGCGCGCATGTCCTGCAGCCGGGTGATGCGGCTCTGGCTGCGGGTGCGGCGCGCCTCCACACCTTTGCGGATCCAGATTTCTTCCTGCGCCAGCAGCTTGTCGGCCTTGGCGTTGATGACGGCTTCCTGCGCCAGCTGTTCTTCCTTTTGCAGCACGTACTGCTCGAAGTTGCCGGGGTAGGAGCCCAGACGGCCCCGGTCCAATTCCACGATGCGCGTGGCGACCCGGTTCAGGAAGCTGCGGTCATGGGTGATGGTCACGATGCTGCCCTGGAAGTCGATCAGCAATTCTTCCAGCCACTCGATGGAGTCCAGGTCCAGGTGGTTGGTGGGTTCATCTAATAAGAGGACGTCCGGGTGGGCCACCAGCGCCTGCGCCAGGGCCACACGTTTTTTGGTGCCGCCAGAGAGTGTGCCCACGACGGCGTTCGGGTCCAGGTGCAGGCGGTGCAGGGTTTCCTCCACACGCTGCTCCCAGTTCCAGGCGTCGTACGCCTCGATGATGGATTGCAAAGCGTTCAGGTCCAGCCCGTCTTCGCCAGACAGGTACTGGTCTCTTGCGGCAATAACGCCCGCCAGACCTACGCTAGCTGCTTCGAAAACAGTAGCGTCAGAGTCCAGGTTGGGCTCCTGCGCCACATAGGTGATGCGCAGCCCCGTCTGCACCTGCAGGGCGCCATCGTCGGGTTTTTCCATTCCCGCGAGGATTTTGAGCATGGAGGACTTGCCCGCGCCGTTGCGGCCGATAAGGCCCACACGTTCAGCGGATTCAAGAGCGAAGTCGGCGTGGTCGAGAAGAGCGACGTGTCCAAAGGCCAGTTGGGCGTCGAGTAGGGTGATAAGTGCCATGTAGGCAGCGATTATCCCGTGCGTTCGTGTCGGGCGTGTGGGGGAGGATGTTTTGGCCGAAAGCCCTGAGGTGCGGATTGCGTCTGTAGACGCTCTTGGAGGATGTGCTTCCTCTCTATATAGAGAAGGGCGCGGGAGCTTGCTGTGCTTGGAC
>JAGOEY010000148.1 GCA_017997515.1 Burkholderiaceae bacterium
ATCTGCAATGAAGTGTGGCTCGATGTAAAAAGTCGCATTGCCTGTTCGAGACAGCTCACGCGCAAGATGCTGAGGCCTTTGAATGCGAAAATCCCAGCCTATGATGCTGAAAACCAGCCAGTCCCTTTGCCCTGCGGGTGTCTCTCGATGTGGCGCACGCAGTGGCAGCGACGGCGACTTGCTCGCCACGGGACCCACCGATACAGCCATGCCTGCCGCAAGCGCAACCTGAGGCTGAATAGAGGGCCAGCGGCGCAAAATCCATGTTTTGAGATTTCTTTTGCGCTCTATCGACAACGGCAAACGTCGCCAAACGGCGCCTAAAACAGACAGCATCTTCATCAGGTCCGCTCGCCCTATGGCTCGAGCTAAAAAGTAAAAAGGGTTCAGTTTAAATGAAGCAGTGGTTATATGTTTACCTGCAATGGCTATTGCGCGAGTTGCGAATGCGCTATCGGGCCTCTGCGGTCGGTGGTGGTTGGCTCATTTTGCAACCCGTGGTGCACATTTTGCTGTTCACGCTCGTCTTTTACAAATTCTTCCAGGTGCGCTGGCCCGTAGGCGACGGCTCTGCCACCGAATATGGCTTGCAGGTATTCATCGGGCTGTCGCTTTACACCTTTGTGGCCGATGTAATCAACCGCGCTCCGACCAGCGTATGGTCGCATCCATATCTCGTCACCAAGGTGCGCTTTCCGGTGGAAATGCTACCCATGGTGCAAGTCGGCGCCGCAGGGCTGCAGCTGGTGCTGGCCCTGCTGATCACCTTGCCCTTCATGCTGTGGCGGGGCGGACCGCACTGGGGCGTGCTGCTGCTGCCGCTGTACCTGTTGCCGCTGCTGTTCTACGTTCTGGGCCTCGGGTGGCTGCTCGGGTCGCTGTCTGTGTATCTGCGCGACATCGTGCACCTGGCACCATCCGTCAGCAGCCTGCTGCTGTTCCTCACGCCGATCTTCTATCCCGTCTCGATGGTGCCCGAATCCATGCGCTGGATGATTGACCTCAACCCCCTCGCCTGGGCCACTGAGGCCGCCCGCAACGTACTGCTCAGCGGCACGGTGGCGCCGTGGGATGGCTGGGGTTTGCACCTGGCGGTTTCCTGCGTCTTCGCCACCATGGGCTGGGCCTTTTTCCAGCGTACCAAGCCGGGGTTTGCCGATGTCCTCTGATACCGTTCTCCAATTCACTGAAGTCAGTAAAACCTATCCCCCCCAGAGAACGCCGATGGCCCAGTTGTGGGGTCAGCTGCGTGGCCGCAAGGGCACAGCCCAGGGCAGCTTTCATGCGCTCAGGCCCTTGTCGCTGCAAATAAAGCGCGGCCAGTCGCTGGGCATTGTCGGCTTGAACGGGGCCGGCAAGTCCACCCTGCTGCAGCTGGCCGCCGGCACGCTCACGCCTTCCACTGGCCAAGTTGTTTCGCGCGGGCGCGTGGCGGCGCTGCTGGAGCTGGGCTCGGGGTTCAACCCCGAAGCCACAGGGCGCGAAAACATCTACCTGTACGCAGCGACCATGGGCATGGGCCGTGCCCAGGTGGCAGAGCGCATCGACTCCATCATCGAATTCAGCGGCCTGAGCGACGCGCTCGACATGCCCGTCAAAACCTACTCCAGCGGCATGCAGGTGCGCCTGGCCTTTTCAGTGGCCACCAGCGTGGACCCCGACGTCCTCATCGTGGACGAGGCCCTGTCCGTTGGCGACGGCGTCTTCGCCAAGCGCTCCTTTGACCGGGTTATGCAGTTGCGCGAGCAAGGCACTGCACTGCTGCTGTGTTCGCACGCGCTGTTCCATGTCGACTTGTTTTGTGAACGCACGCTCTGGCTCGAAAAAGGGGCGCTTCGAGACAGTGGGCCGACGGGCATCCTGCTGCCGCGTTACCAGGAATACCTCGATACCCAAAACCAGACCGGCCCGGCTCCTGCACCCCAGGCGGCCCAAGCTGCAGCGGCGACGGGGGCCACGCCGCCCGAAGTGGTCAGCGAGCCACTCGAAGGGCTGGTCAGCGCACAACACCCGGAGCTGGTCAAATTGCTCAAGGCGCAGGTTGCGCTCGATGGCGTGACCGGCAAGGACCTGCAAGGCGAGAGCGGTCAGAGCGACCTCACGGTCGATATTCTTCTGCAAGTCAGTCAGCAAGAGCCACACCCCAGGGCAGCCGTGGTCCTGTCCTCGGACAGCGGCAAAATCATCGGCTCGACCCTGTCCCCAGCCGGAGACCTGCAGGCCACCAACGCGCAAGGCCATGCCAGCATCCGCTTTCACCTGCCTCGATTGCCGCTGAACAAGGGTCGTTACCGCGTGGGCGTATACCTGCTGTGCGCAAACGGCCGCTACGTCTACGAATGGGTTGACCCGTTTGCGTATCTCACCCTGGCAGCGCATGGCAGCCATCAGGGGCCGTGGCTGATGCCGGGCCAATGGCAACCCGTGCCGGCCCATGCGAACACCCTCCCCGATACGGCCGAACCTGTTTGACCGCACAACCCGCGCGCTGCCAGTCAGGCCGTGCTTACCCTAGAACCGCCTGCCCAGCGCACAGCCTGAACGCCGGCATTGAACCGCGCAGCCCAGCCAGCATCCCGCAAACAGTCGGGTGCCAATGGCTCGTTGCGGGCCTGGCGTACTGCCAATTGGCCATGCCACAAGCGCAGCCGCTGCTCCAGCGTCTGCAGAACCTGGGCATCCTCCAGGTTCCAGACACCGTCATCGATGTTGCGATGGTGGGGCATTTCCCCAAATAGGGTCGTCAACACGGGCAGTCCGCAGGCGCGGTACTCGTAGTATTTGACCGGGTCGACCGATTGCGTGAGCGTGTTTCGCACAAAGGGGATCAAGCCCGCATGCCATTGGCGCATCAGGCCAAAAACTTCCGCGTGCGCCACGGGCCCCCGCAACGCCACATTCGCAGGCAATGCCGTCGGGCGAGGGCCCTCCAGTGGCCCATACAAATCAATGTGGGCATGCGGCAGAGCCAAGGCCAGCTTCCGAAGCGCCTGCCAGTCAAACCACGACGCAATCGTTCCCACATAGCCTAGCATCAAAGGCGCCCCGGCATGCAGGGCACTGCCAACGCCAGAGGCACCCGGCCTCGGCGGATCCGGCAGGACGGTACCGTTGCGCACCAGCGCTGGCAGGGCACGCGTGCGGCCACGCGTCGCCTGCAGCAGCTCGTCTGCCGAGCACCACACGGCCTCTGCCTGACCCAGTACCGCCTGATGGGCGCAGCGCATCCACCGCTGCGACAACCCTCGGCTGAACTGAGACATATCGTCCATCACGTCATAAAGCACGCGCCGTCCCCGCAACGCAGTGCATAAATCCAGGGCCAGCCCGCTCGGCCGGCCTATTGCCATCCAGGTGTCTTCCTGTGCCATCAAAGCCAGCAATTGGCGGCGCGTCGAAGCATGCAACACCTTCAAAAGCGCCCGGCCGCCAGGCAAGGGCTCCACCGGCACGCCGGCCAAAGACACCACATGCAGCCAGGAAGCGCTACGCCACGGCGGCCCCAAAGCCTCGTGTACGGCCCCGCCGCCGCCTGGCATCACCTGGTGCCGGCGCAGGCGGTGCACATCGCCCGGCCGGGGGAGCCGCACCGGGTAGGGCTGCACCCACCACACCTCGCAACCCCAGCGTGCGTGGGCCCACTCCACAAAGTGGTGAGGGCGTTGGGACGGACTGTCCAGTGGCACCGGGGCCAGATAAATCAAACGTTTCACGCAAATCACTCTCGTACAGACAACACGCCGGCAAGGCGGGCAACGCCCATCCCTGGCACAAACGCAGCCCGTCTGTCAGCCCCGGCGTACACAGGGCTACTTCTACAATAGAGACCATGCTTGACCGACCCTTTAACGCGCCAGACAACAACTACGGCAGTATTGCGCTGGTAGCCCACGACGGCATGCTTTGCCTTGCCCCGCACCCCGATGATGAAGTGCTCGGTTGCGCAGGGCTTCTCATGCTGGCACAGCGCCAGGGCCTGCGCGTACACACCATCATTGTCACTGCTGGCGAGCAGGGTCTGGAGCCTTCCCTGCCCGGGCATCCCTCTGCACCCGGCAACCCACGACTTGCAGAATCGTACGAGGCGGCGCGCATCATGGGCCTGGAGCCTCCCGTCTGCTGGTATCTTGCAGACCGCGGCCTGCGCCATGCACCACCACTGATCGAACGCATTATCGAAGCATTGCGCACCCACCAGCCCGACTGGCTTTTGCTGCCAGCCCTCACCGAGCCCCATCCCGACCACCAGGCACTTGCGCTGGCAGGCATGGCTGCGGCCCAGCGCCACGGGGGTGTCACCCTTTTGTTCTATGAAGTGGGGGCGCCCACCCAGCCCAACACCATGGTGGACATCAGTGCCGTGGCAGACCTCAAGTGGCGCGCCCTCGAAGCCTTCGTATCCCAGGAGGAGCGCCACGCCTATCGCCGCCATGCACAAGCCATGGCGACAGTCCGCGCGTTTGTCAACGGTCCCGGCGTACAGGCGGCCGAAGCGTACTGGCAACTGCCCGCAGAAGCGCTCGCCCGGGACGAAGTCGCTGCCACCCTGGGCGGCTGGCCGCTTCAGCGCAACGCCTTGCAACTGGCCAGCACGCCGCAGCAGGTGCCGTTGATGAGCGTCATCATCCGCAGCATGAACCGGCCCTCGTTGGCAGACGCCGTCGCCAGTGTGGCTGCGCAAACCTACCCCAATATCGAGATCATTGTCGTCAACGCCTGTGGTGGGCAGCACCCGCAGCCCGCCCACCCTGCCGCGCGGCTGGCCCTGCGCGTTGTCGGGCAGGCGGGCGAGCCACAAGTGCCTGGCGGTGATGCCCCCTGTGTGCCTCTGGGCCGCTCGGGGGCCGCCAACCTCGGCTTGCGGTCCATGCAGGGCGAGTTCGGCCTGTTCCTCGACGACGACGACCTGCTGCAGCCCACCCACCTGCACAAGCTCCTGATGGCGCTGCAGTCCCAGGTCCATGCTGCCGCCGCCTACAGCGGCGTGCGTGTTGAAGGCCCGGGCGGTCAATGGCTGCGCGACTACGATACCCCCTGGCAACGCGAACGCTTATGGGGCATCAACTACCTGCCCATCCATGCGGTACTGTTCCGAATCAGCGCGGTGCGTGCTATCGACG
>JAGOEY010000020.1 GCA_017997515.1 Burkholderiaceae bacterium
TGGACACCACCGTCGCACGCGCTTTTGAGCGCAGCCTGCAGGTTTTGCGTGCGGCGGGTGCCCACATTGAGGAAATTCCCCTCACCGAAATGGCCGAGCTGGCCGACATGCAGGCCCGCGCCGGGTTTTCGGCGGTGGAGAGTTTTGCCTGGCATCGCCCTTTGCTGGCCCAATACGCCGCCAGCTACGACCCACGCGTGCGCAGCCGCATTGAACGCGGCGCCACCATGCTGGCCGCCGACTACGCCGAACTCGTTCAAACCCGCGCCGCCTGGATCAAGCGCATGTTGGCTGCCCTAAACCACTTTGACGCCGTGTTGTCCCCCACCGTGCCCATCGTGGCCCCCACCATCGCCAGTATCGCGCCCGGCGCAGAACGCGACGAAGCCTTCTTCCGCACCAACAACCTGCTGCTGCGCAACCCCAGCGCCATCAACATGCTCGACGGCTGCGCCCTGTCCCTGCCCTGCCATGTGCCCGGCGAGCTGCCGGTGGGCCTGATGGTGTGGCACGGCGCCCTGCACGACGACACCGTTTTGAATGTGTCGCTGCAGATCGAGCAAGCCCTGAATACTACAAAATAAATAGCAGATAGCGCTTTACCTACCTGGGCTAGAAGCCAATTTCTTAACAATTTCAACCAACCAAAGCGCAAAGCCGCAGGCGAGCGCCCCTCCAGCAAACACCGTCGAACTGGCTCTGCCAGGCGACCGGTGTTGCCCCCTGCAAGGGGGTAGGCGAGAGCGGAGCGAAGCCTGGGGGTGTACCAAATGAAAATTGCCATTGTTGGCGCCGGCATCATCGGTGTAACCACTGCGTATGAGCTGACCGCTGACGGCCACGAAGTCACCGTGTTCGAGCGCCGTGGCGCTGCCGCAGAAGAAACCAGTTTTGCCAACGCCGGGCTGGTGGCACCGGGGTACGTCACGCCCTGGGCGGCACCCGGCATGCCCACCAAAGTGGCGCGTTACCTGCTCAGCCGCCATGCTCCGGTCAAAATCGGCCTGCCGCTGTCGCTGCGTGAACTGGCCTGGATGGGCCGCTGGCTGCGGGCCTGCCGCGTGGACACCTACCTGGCCAACCGCAGCCACATGCAGCGCCTGGCCTTTTACAGCCGCGCGCGCCTGCACCAGCTGACGGACCAGCTGGAGCTGGCCTACGAACGCAGCCCCGGCTACCTGGTGCTGCTGCGTTCCGAGAAGGACCAGAAACTCGCCCAGCCCGGCCTGCAGGTGCTGCGCGACGCAGGTGTGACTTTTCACCAAATCGACGCGGCCGCTGCTCGCACCGTGGAGCCCGCACTGAACCAGGACACGGCCTTTGCAGGCGCCATCCACCTGCCCGATGACGAGGTGGGCAACTGCCGCCAGTTCGCGCTGATGCTGCGCCGCCACGCCGAGATGCTGGGCGCCCGTTTTGTGTTCAACACCACGGTGGCCACAGTGGTGCCCGGCCCGCAGGCTGCGGTCGCCATTGCAGGTGAACCATCACCGCGCCGTTTTGATGCCGTGGTGGTGTGTGCGGGCCTCGCGTCCGCCACGCTGCTGCGCCCGCTGGGGCTGAAGATTCCGATGGCGGCGGTGTACGGCTACTCCATCAGCGCCAACATCCGCGAGCCTTTAAACGCACCACGCAGCGCCGTGATGGACGAACGTTACAAGGTGGCCATCTCGCGCCTGGGCATGCGGGTGCGCGTGGCAGGCAGCGCCGAGATCGGCGGGCGGCTGGACACCAAACGCCCCGCCGCGCTGCAAACGCTGTACAAAGTGCTGCACGACTGGTTCCCCGGTGCGGCACAGATGTCTGGCGGTGTGCAGGAATGGAAGGGTGCCCGCCCGATGCTGCCCGACGGCCCGCCGATCGTGGGGGCCAGTGGAATCCCCGGCATCTGGCTGAACCTGGGACACGGGTCCAGCGGCTGGGCGCTGAGCTGCGGCAGCGCACGTGCAGTGGCCGACCTGGTGGGCGGCCGCACGCCAGACGTGGACCTGCAGGGCCTGGGCATCGAACGCTTGTAGGGCAAGATGGCGGCCAGGAGCCAACACCCATGCACCGCATCACCCCCGGCACACCGTACCCCGTATTCAATGTGGCAGCCACCCGCCATATCGAACAGACACTTGCCGCCACCCTGCCCCCACACACCCTGATGCAGCGCGCCGGTCTGGCTGTGGCCCGGCTGGCCATGGCGCTGGCACCCCATGCGCGCACCGTCTGGATTGCCTGCGGCCCCGGCAACAACGGCGGCGACGGGCTGGAGGCCGCAGCCCTGCTGCAGCAATGGGGACGGCGCTGCGTAGTGACCTGGTTGGGCAGTTCTGAGCGGGCACCCGCCGACGCACGGGCGTCGTGGCACCGGGCGCAAGAGGCCGGGGTGGTTTTTGCCGACACAGCGCCGCAGGGACTGGGCCCCCAGGATCTGTGTATCGACGCCCTGCTGGGTATCGGACTGGCATCGGGCAAGCCACGCAACGCAGATACCAGCCTGCTGACCTTGCTGCAAGCGCTACACGACGCGCCTGCACCCGTGCTGGCGGTGGACATTCCGTCCGGCCTGCAGGCGGACACAGGCACCTACGCTCCTGAATTAATAGCTGACAGCGCATACGGGACGGGCGCAGGAAGCCTATTTCATGCACAAAACACCCTCACACTGCTGACCCTGAAGCCTGGCCTGTTCACCGCCTCGGGCCGCGATGCGGCAGGCACCGTCTGGTTTGACGACCTCGGTGCAGACCCCTCCAACGACGCAGCCTGCGCCTGGCTCGCAGGAGCCCCCGCATCTGCTCCCCGCCACCACGCCAGCCACAAAGGCAGCTACGGCGACGTTGCCGTGATCGGCGGCGCACCCGGCATGGCAGGCGCTGCGCTGCTGGCAGCGTCCGCCGCACTCCACAGCGGCGCAGGCCGCGTGTTTACCTGCCTGCTGGACGGCAACAGCACAGGCTTTGCCAGCGCGCAGCCCGAGCTGATGCTGCGTGCGCCTGAATCACTCGACCTGGCCACCATGGCGGTGGTCTGCGGCTGTGGCGGCGGCACCGCCGTGCGGGCGCTGCTGCCCCGCGTGTTGTCCACCGCCGCGTCGCTGGTGCTGGACGCCGACGCCCTGAACGCCATCGCCACCGACCCGTCCCTGCAAACCCTGCTGCGCCAACGCGCCCAGCGGGGAGCCGCCACCGTGCTGACGCCCCACCCGCTCGAAGCCGCACGTTTGTTGGACACCACCACCCCCGCCATCCAGGCCGACCGCCTGCGTGCCGCCCAACAGCTGGCAGATGCTTACCAGTGCACGGTGGTACTCAAAGGCTCCGGCAGCATCGTCGCCACACCAGGCAGCGTCCCAAGCATCAACCCGACCGGCAATGCCAAACTGGCGACAGCAGGCACCGGCGACGTGCTGGCCGGCATGGTCGGCGCCGCCCTGGCCGCAGGCCGCCCAGCCCCCGATGCAGCCCTGACCGCCGTCTGGCACCACGGCACCCTCGCCGACCAGTGGCCCACAAAAAAGCCGCTCACAGCCAGCAAACTGGCCCAGAGCGGCTATTGATGAGCAAAAAGTGCCTCCAGCGCACAACCGACGTACGCAACCAGCTATAAAAACAGGAGCATCACCCCAGCAGTGCAAGGCGCGAAGCGCCAAGCACCCTTCCAGCAAACACCGCGGAACTGGCTTTGCCAGGCCGCTGGTGTTGCCCCCTGCAAGGGGGTAGGCGCAGCGGAACGAAGTCCGCGAAGCCTGGGGGTGTGCCTAATCACCCCCTCCCGGCAAACGGCATCTTGGTCGCCATGACCGTGTGGAACATCACATTCGCTTCCAGCGGCAGGTTCGCCATGTACAACACCGACTGGCCCACGATGGCCACGTCGATCAGCGGCTCGATGGCGATTTCTCCGCTGGCCTGCGGCACACCTTTGGCCATTTTGGCAGCCAGCTCGGTCATGGCGTTGCCCACGTCGATTTGCCCCACGGCGATGTCGTACTTGCGGCCATCGAGGGATGCGGTTTTCGTCAGGCCCTTCACCGCGTGTTTGGTCGATGTGTAGGCCATGGAGTTAGGCCGCGGCGTGGTGGCGGAAATCGATCCGTTGTTGATGATGCGGCCGCCGCGTGGGCTTTGGGCCTTCATGGTGCGGAACGCCTGCTGGATACAGAAGAACATACCCGTCAGGTTGACGTCCACCACACCCTGCCACTGCGCAGGTGTCCAGTCCTCGAACGGGCCCGGCGGGTTGCTCATGCCCGCGTTGTTGAACAGCAGATCCACACGGCCGAATTGCGCGACCGCTGCGGCGAAAAGGTCTTGCACTGAGGCTGCATCCGACACATCGGTCGGCACGGCCAGCGCGCGGCTGCCAGCGCCCGACTCTGCGGCAACCGCTGCCAGCGGTTCAGTGCGTCGGCCGGCCAGCACAACCTGCCAGCCGTCCTTCAGCAGCGCCAACGCAGCGGCGCGCCCGATGCCGGTGCCCGCACCGGTCACGATGGCCACGCGGGGGGTGGTCGATGTATCCATGAATCTTTCCCTTTAACGCCGCGGCTTGCGGCTTTTGTTGTTGGAGCCCGCCTTTTTGGCAGGAGACGCCGACGCACGGGGTGCCGTGTCGGATGTGCGCGGCGTGCCTTTTCTGGCGGTCTTGGCTGTTTTGGTGGACTTGGAAGATTTGGACGACTTGGAGGGTGGCCGGTCGTCGGTGGCCTTCGCTTCACGCGGCGCACCTTTGTCCTTCATGGCGCGTGACACCAGTTCTTCGCCCTCGTTCACCAGCCGGAAGTCGATCTTGCGGCCGTCCAGGTCCACCCGGCTGACCTGCACCCGCACCCGTGCACCCACGGCGTAGCGTATGCCGGAGCGTTCACCCCGCAGCTCTTGCCGCGCCTCGTCGAACTTGAAGTATTCGCCGCCCAGCTCGGTGATGTGCACCAGACCTTCAACATACATCGCGTCAAGGGTGACGAAGATGCCGAAGGTGGTGACCGAGGTCACCACGCCGCCGTATTCCTCGCCCAGGTGCTCACGCATGTATTTGCACTTGAGCCAAGCCTCGACGTCGCGGCTGGCTTCATCAGCGCGGCGTTCGTTTGCGCTGCAATGCAGGCCTGCCGCCTCCCAGGCCATGACCTCTTTGGAGGGCGCAACCGTGGCTTTGGCAGGTTTGTTGGTCGGTGCCTTCACACGTGCAGCGAGGCGTTTGGCCAACTTGGCGTGCGCTTCACCGGGCGTTGGCAGCAGCGGCAGTGTGTACTTCTGCTTGTTCAGGATCGCCTTGATCACACGGTGCACCAGCAGGTCGGGGTAACGCCGGATCGGGCTGGTGAAATGGGTGTAGGCCTCGTAGGCCAGCCCAAAGTGCCCCCCGTTGACGGGTGTATAGATCGCCTGGCTCATCGAGCGCAGCAGCATGGTGTGGATCTGCTGCGCGTCGGGGCGGTCTTTCACCGCCTTGGCAATGGCCTGGAACTCACCCGGGTCCGGGTCGTCGCTGATCGACATACCCACACCCATGGCCTTCAGATAGTTGCGCAGGACGTCCTTCTTCTCCTCGGTCGGGCCTTCATGCACGCGGAAAAGACCTGGGTGTTTGCCCTGGGCGATGAAGTCGGCACTGCACACGTTGGCGGCCAGCATGGCCTCTTCGATCAGCTTGTGCGCCTCGTTGCGGGTGCGCGGCACGATTTTTTCGATGCGGCCGTTGTCGTCGCAGACGAT
Source organism: Burkholderiaceae bacterium (assembly GCA_017997515.1). The sequence continues at coordinate 5,709 of JAGOEY010000020.1, forward strand.
CTGGGTTTCGGTGGTCTCGAAATCAACAGCACCCCGCACCTGGCGCGACGCCAGCAGCGCACGGTACACGTCGTGCAGGTTCAGCAGGTCGTTGACACGGTCCTTGCGGCGCGCGGCCTCAGGGCCACGGGTGTTGCCCAAAATCGCCGCCACCTCGGTGTAGGTGAAACGTGCGTGGCTGAACATCACCGCCGGGTAGAACTGGTACGCATGCACATCCCCCTTGGCGGTGACCAGCATGTCGCAGACCATACACAGGCGCTCAACATCAGGGTTCAGCGAGCACAGGCCGTTCGACAACTTCTCGGGCAGCATCGGGATGACGCGGCGCGGGAAGTACACACTGGTGGCGCGTTCGTACGCATCGATGTCGATGGGGGAACCGGTCTCGACATAGGCACTGACGTCGGCAATGGCGACCAGCAAACGCCAGCCTTTGCCGCGGCCCACTTTGGCAGGCTCGCAGTACACCGCATCGTCAAAGTCGCGCGCGTCTTCACCGTCGATGGTGACCAAAGGCACGTCGGTCAGGTCGATACGGCGGGCGTGGTCCTTTGGCAGCACCTTGTCGGGCAGGCCCTTGGCCTGGGCCATGGCGGCATCTGAAAACACGTGGGGCACGCCGTATTTGCGGACAGCGATTTCGATTTCCATGCCCGGGTCGTCCACCTCGCCCAGCACCTCGGTCACACGCCCGACCGGCTGGCCAAACAGCGCAGGCGGCTCGGTGAGCTGCACCACCACCACCTGCCCGGGTTTGCCAGCACCGATGGCATTTTTGGGAATCATCACATCCTGGCCGTAACGCTTGTCTTCCGGTGCCACGATCCAGATACCGCTTTCATGCAGAAGGCGGCCAATGATGGGCTGCGGCGGGCGTTCGATGATCTCGACGACCTTGCCTTCAGGCCGACCACGGCGGTCATGGCGCACGACACGCACCCTGAGGCGGTCTTTGTGCAACACGGCACGCATTTCGTTGGGTGGCAAATAGATGTCAGCGTTGCCGTCATCGCGGATGAAGAAGCCGTGGCCATCGCGGTGGCCCTGGACTGTTCCCTCAAACTCTTCCAGCAAGCCGCTGGGTTGGCTCAAATTTTTGATATGCAATCTCTTTCTTTCCTGGAGTGACCAGGGTGTGTGATGGGAAGACGCGCCAATGGATACATGGTATTCGCGTCTCGCCCTTGTTTGATGGTGGATGCCTGTTTTTTGCGGCCCCCAGGCCACTGCAAAAAAAGGTAGAAAACACAGGTGTGAAAATTCTTCGTGAAAAACTGTCACACATCGGCAAAACAGTGCAATTTTCGAGCTATACTAGCAGCTGTTGACGAATTAGATATTGCCCTGGTGGCGGAATTGGTAGACGCGCACGGTTCAGGTCCGTGTGTCGAAAGATGTGGGAGTTCGAGTCTCCCCTAGGGCACCAAAATTAAAGCCTCTCTTGCATCGCAAGAGAGGCTTTTTTCTTGTCTGAAATCAATTCACCCCCAAGCTTCGCGGACTTCGTTCCGCTGCGCCCACGCCCTTGCTGGGGGCGATACCAGCGGCCTGGCAGAGCCAGTTCCGCGGTAACTCTGGAAGGGTCTCGCTCCCTTCACAGGCAAGACTGAAGAGGATGAGCGCTTACTCGTACAAACCAGTCTGGCCCATCCTCAACGACTACGCCCCAAGCGCGCAAAATCAAATCGGCACGCCGACCAAATCATGCCCTTGCGTGCCCACGATACGTGCCTTGGTGAACTCGCCCACCTTCAGCGTCTTGCTGATCTTTTCTGGGGGCAGCAAACGCACGGTGCCGTCAATCTCTGGCGCATCCGCATAGGTCCGCCCCACTCCACCCTTTTTGCCCATACCCGGCGCAGAGTCCACCAGCACCTGCATGGTGGCGCCCACGCGCTGCTGCAGGCGCGTGGTGGAGACCTCTTCGGCAACCGCCATAAAACGTGCCCGGCGTTCTTCACGCACTTCCAGCGGCAACATGCCCGGCAGGTCATTGGCGGTGGCACCTTCTACCGGGCTATAGGCAAAACAACCTGCGCGGTCAATTTGAGCTTCGCGCACAAAGTCGAGCAGGTGCGAAAACTCTTCTTCCGTCTCACCCGGGAAGCCTGCGATAAATGTGCTGCGAATGACGATCTCCGGGCACGCTTCGCGCCAGCGCTGGATACGCTCCAGGTTCTTCTCACCGCTGGCAGGCCGTTTCATGCGGCGCAGCACATCAGGGTGGCTGTGCTGCAACGGCACATCCAGGTACGGCAACACCAGGCCCGTCGCCATCAGCGGGATGATTTCGTCCACGCTGGGGTAGGGGTACACATAGTGCAAACGCACCCAGGCACCAAAAGGCTCGGCCAATGCACCCAGCGCCTGGACCAGTTCCAGCATGCGCGTCTTGACGGGTTTGCCATCCCAAAAACCCATGCGGTATTTCACATCCACACCATAGGCGGATGTGTCCTGGCTGATCACCAGCAGCTCTTTCACGCCGCCTTCAAACAACGCCTGCGCCTCCTTGAGCACATCACCAATCGGGCGGGACACCAGGTCTCCGCGCATGGACGGGATGATGCAAAACGTGCAGCGGTGGTTGCAACCTTCGCTGATCTTCAAATAAGCGTAATGCCGGGGCGTGAGCTTGATACCTGCAATGCCAAATGCATTGGGCACCAGGTCCACAAACGGGTCGTGGGGTTTTGGCAGGTTATGGTGCACCGCATCCATCACCTCCTGCGTTGCGTGGGGACCGGTCACGGCAAGGACGCTCGGGTGCATCTTGCGCACCAGGTTGCTGCCATCGTCCGCGTCACGCTTGCCCAGGCAACCCGTCACGATGACTTTGCCGTTTTCGGCCAAGGCTTCACCAATGGTGTCGAGGCTTTCGCGCACGGCATCGTCGATAAAACCGCAGGTGTTCACAATGACCAGATCGGCACCCTCAAAGGTTTTTGACGTCTGGTAACCCTCCGCACTCAGTTGCGTGAGGATCAGCTCAGAGTCGGTCAGGGCCTTGGGGCAGCCGAGACTGACGAAACCGACCTTGGGGATTTTTGTGGGGGACGTGGGGGAGGAAATTACAGCGCTCATCCCCCTATTGTCCCAGTTATCCAATAACTACCGCTTGAGCCCGAATGTGCTCAGCATCTGTTCCGTTTGTTTTTGCATCTGCTCCTGCATCTGCGAAAGCATGGTTTTGGACTGTTCGACGTAATAGTTGCCCATCATGCCCTGCAGTACGGGCGACTGCATGCTCATAAATTGAGACCACATTTCGGGTGTCACCACCTTGGACTGCTCGGTCAGTTTGGTCTGAATTTCCGCAAACACCTGCACGTTCTTCTCAAGGTAAGACCCCATGAAGCCCTGCATGGCATGCCCATAGAACCGAATGATGTTGCCCAGCACAGCCTCAGTAAACATGGGCGCGCCACCGGCTTCTTCTTCCAGAATGATTTGCAGCAGAATGCTGCGCGTCAGGTCATCACCCGTCTTGGCGTCACGCACGGCAAAAGGTGCACTGTCCATCACCAACTGGCGCACTTCGGTCAGTGTGATGTAGGTCGACGTGTCGGTGTCATAAAGACGACGGTTGGGGTATTTTTTGATCACCCGCAGCGCCTCTTTGGGGGCTGCGGTTTTCTTGCTTTGCACTGTAGCGCTCCTATGTTCAGGGTCGTGTGCCAATTGTTGCACTGCGACAGATTCTAGGGAGGCATACATTGGCGATGTCCAAGGATTACCCTGAGAATCCATGCAGTATGCAAAGGATTCAGGGCAATTTCGAGCGCCATCTGCGCGCGCCCCTCGCAGTGCTGCCTCCACTGCACACAGGCCACGGCTTAATGCCCGAAGCTGACATTCCTAGTCGTCATCGAAGCTCGTCTGCAATACACACCGCATCACGGCCAGACTGTTTGGCCTTGAGCATGGCCAAGTCTGCCCGGTGCAGCGTTTGCATAATGGATTCACCTTTACGCATGCTGGCAATGCCGGCAGAAATAGTCAGCTGCCCATCGGGCCTCGGCACCGCCGCCAACAGGGTACGCAAGCGTTCAGCCAGCGCCCGAGCCTTGGCTTCGGACTGGTCTGGAAGCAACACGCAAAACTCTTCCCCGCCCAATCGGCCAAACACGTCACTGCCACGCAACGCCCGTTGCAGCACGTCGGACATGCCGCGCAGCACCGCATCACCGGCCGCGTGGCCGTGGCTGTCGTTCAGGCGCTTGAAATGGTCAATATCCAAATACAGCAATGTAAGCGGCGCGCCTGTAATGCGCGCCCTGCTCGCCACCTTTTCGGCCTGCTGCAGAAATTCGGAGCGACTGCGGGCCCCGGTTAGCGTGTCGGTGACAGAGAGTTCGGCAAGTTCGCATTCCTGGTCGAAAGCGTGGCGCTGGTAGTCCTGTATGCGCTTGTGGCTAACGAAACCCGTTAACAGCGCCATGGCAGCAAACAGTACGCTGAACACTGTGTCGGCACGGCTTGCTGCGGCATCCACCACAAAGGGCAGGAAAAAGGCATAACAAACCAGTGATCCCCCCACCCACTGGGCCAGCGTGACCCAGAAGAAACTGGTGGACAACACAATGATGATGGCTGCTGGCAAAAAGTACATCAATGGGCGGTCGGTACCCAGCGCTCCCAGGTAGTTGCTGAAACTGACCGTGGCAATGGTCGCCATACAGGCGATGCCGTAAAAGCGCACAGTAGGCGCCCGGACAATCGCGTATGCGAACAGCGCCGTCAGCGGCAGCAGGAGAACCCGCAGCCAAACATACTCCGGTGTGGGCACCAGCAAACGCGCCAATAACGCGAGAACCGACCCCGCAACCGCCATGACCCCCATCTCGAAAGCCGTGCGCTGCAGGCGCCTCAAAGCCTGCTGGCGAAAGGCTTTTTCACTGTCAGCAGCAACGGCGTTTCGCAGGGGCATCAGCTTCCTATTGGCATCTACAAGGGCCGTTCAGACAAGAGATTGGCATGCACCAGTCACACTGTACCAACCCGTCAATTTGCAGGAGCAAGTCAAACACCTCTGGGAAGCCCCTATAGGATCCATCTGCAAAAAGAAAAAGCCTTCTAGACCGTTGATCTAGAAGGCTTTGTACCAATGGTTAGTTGGTAGGCGCGATTGGAATCGAACCAACGACCCCCACCATGTCAAGGTGGTGCTCTAACCAACTGAGCTACGCGCCTGAATATTTATCCAAGACCTCAATTATAGCAGCAAAAGCTCGCGAGATTACGAGCACGCGCTGATGAGAAGCCTCTTGTCAGTTGCGTTAGCCTGCGGGGCCATCACCGCCGCCGCGCAAGGCGAACCCCTGCCACCTCGGTCACCATCCCCAGCACCCGTGTGAGGCGCCCGGAGTCGGACACCTCGACCGTAAACGTCATCCATGCCGTGCCTTTGATGGATTGGGTCTGAACACCAATCACATTGGTTTTTTCACGGGTAAAAACCTCTGAAATATCGCGCAACAGACCCTGCCGGTCTGCCGCTTCGATCAGCACATCGACCGGGTACACCGACGCAGCATTGGATTTGGGTTGCCCCCAGTCCACCTCGATCACCCGCTCAGGGTTGCGGCTGGCCATGTCACGAAAATTGCTGCAGTCAGCGCGGTGCACACTGACACCGTGGCCCCGGGTCACAAACCCGCAGATGCCGTCTGGCGGCGCGGGCCGGCAGCATTTGGCGAGCTGTGTCATCAGTGAGTCAATACCCACCACCAGCACGCCGCCCTTGGGGGCATTCTCGACACTGCGCGGCTTCTTCAGCAGCACGTAGTCATCGGGCTCCAGGGCCGGCTCACGGGGGCGCAGCAAGGTCTCGATATTGCGCAGGGAGAACTCGTCCTTGCCCACCACCTCAAACAGGTTGTCCGCCGACTTGAAGCCCAACTGGGCTGCCAGGTCGTCCAGCTTCACGGATGTTTTGCCTTCGCGCTGGAGCAATTTCTCCACCGCTTCACGGCCTTTGGCCACCGTCTCATGGGTGACCTGGGCGTTAAACCACGCACGCACCTTGGCCTTGGCGCGGTGGCTTGAGAGGTAACCCAGATCCCCATTGAGCCAGTCCCGCGAAGGCCCGCCCTCCTTCACCGTGCTCACTTCGACGGTCTGCCCGTTCTGCAGCGGTGTATTAAGCGGCACCATGGCCCCATCCACCCGCGCGCCACGGCAACGGTGGCCCACATTGGTGTGGATCGAATAGGCAAAGTCCACGGGGGTGGCACCTTGCGGTAGTTCCACAATGGCCGCATCGGGCGTCAGTACATAGATGCGGTCTTCAAACAAGCCACGGCTCGGCTGGGTGCCGGTGAGGTCACGCTCCCAGGCCAGCAGCTGGCGCAGGACAGCGATCTTGGCATCGTATTCGCTGGTGGCCGTTACAGCACCGCCGTAACCCTTGGTCCCCGCCTCCTTGTACGCCCAGTGCGCCGCCACGCCGTGTTCTGCGTGTTCATGCATTTCCTGGGTACGGATCTGGATTTCTATGGCCTTGCCCGTCGCATCACGCACCACCGTGTGCAGCGACTGGTAGCCGTTGGCCTTGGGCCGGGCAATGTAGTCGTCAAACTCTTCAACGATCGGTTCGAACTTGGCGTTAACCCAGCTCAGTGCGGCATAACAGTCAGACACCGAAGACACCACCACCCGCAGCGCGCGGATGTCAAACACCTGCTCAAAACCGAGCGACTTGCCGCGCATCTTCTTGACGATGCTGTAGATGTGTTTAGGCCGTCCCTGCACACTGGCACGAACGCCTTTGGCCAGCAAATCGGACTCCAGCTGCGCACGCAACTGCTCCATCAGCACTTCACGTTCGGCACGTTTTTCGTCGAGCAAACGCGCAACGTCGCGGTAGGTCTGCGGCTCCAGAAAACGGAACGCCAGGTCTTCCATCTCCCACTTGACCTGCCAGATCCCCAATCGGTTGGCCAGCGGGGCAAACACATTCAAAGACTCTTCAGCAAGGCTGTGCGACACAGGCCGCTTGCTTCCCGCGTGGTACCGCAAGGTCTGCAGGCGCGACGCCAGCCGCAGCATCACCACACGGAGGTCACGCGAAAACCCGAGCAACATCTTGCGCACGTTTTCGGTCTGCAGCACCTGCTCGTCCACCGGACGGGCCGACGTATTTGCTTCGCGGGTTTGCCGGTGCACCGCCATGAGTTTGGTGGTCTCCACCGCCAGCGCCGCAAAGTTGTCACCAAAGGCCTTGGCAATCACCTCCTGCGGGCGGTTCAGGTGTTCACACGCATAAACCAGGTAACTGGCAGCCTGCATGGCCTCGGACCCACCCACGGATTTGAGAATGGCAGCAACGGCATCGGCGTGGGCGAGTTTGCCTTCGCCTGAGTCCAGCAGTTCGTCCGCAATCAAGGGCTCTGCAAAAGCACGCGCACGCGCCAGCGCATGGACCTGTTCGGGCAGGCTGTGGGCGGTTGCAGCAATCAGCTGCGGGACTGGTGTGGTCACCGTCAGCCCCTCAACTGGCGCAGATAACGTACTTTTCATTCCACCACCCAAATCAGGCACCTATCAAAAAACGGGTGACGGCCTGCACCTGGTCATCGGCAACAAAGGTCGGGGCATGGCCCACACCCTCAAACTCCACCAGAGACGCACGGGGACCGCGCTGGCCCATGGCCTGTGCAGTCTCACGCGTGAGCAAATCCGACTGCGCACCACGCACCAGCAAGGTTTTGGCCTGGATCGCGTCGTACAGCTGCCAGAGCACTGCCTCGCCTTGCGCTGCGGATTCTTGTGTGGCACCACCAAAAGGCGTGGCAATGGCCGGGTCGTAGTGCAAAGTGACCCCGTCCCCCACCGGTTTGACCATGTGCCGCGACAGCTCCAGCCATTGTTGCGGCGTGTGTGGACCAAACCCGCTGGAGATCACCCGCAGCGCATCCGCTGCCTCCTGCAGGTTGGCAAAAACACCGAATTTGCCCAGGTAACTGCCGATACGCTGCAAGGCCTGCCACTGGATCACCGGACCCACATCGTTGAGCACCAGGCGGCGCACTGGCACGGGTAACGGCAAGCCCGGTGTGCCCAGCACACCCAGCCCGATCAAGCCGCCCATACTCGTGCCCACCCAGTCCAGCGTCTGGATGGGGGCCTGCTGGTGCACCTGCGCCAGCAAATACAGCATGTCGGACGTGTACTGGGGAATCTGGTAACCCATGGGGTCGGGCAACCAGTCGCTGGTGCCACGCCCCACAACGTCCGGGCACACCACCCGGGCATGCTGGCCCAGCGCGCGGGCCAGCACGTCGAAGTCGCGCCCCTGGCGCGACAGGCCATGTACACAGACCACCACATGAGGGTGGGCAGGATTACCCGTGGCATTCCATTCCCAGTACCCCATTTGGTGCATCACCGGGGGATTGGGGCTGGCCTGCACTGTGACCGCACCAGTGGGGCAGGAGACAAATTTCAGCGAGGGTTCGGTCATTTATTTCAGACTGTCAAAACGATCAGGACGGTGGCAAGATAAGAACCTGTTTACATCCTAATTCATCCAGGGAAACATTCATGCTCAAAGGTAAAACAGCTCTCGTTACCGGCTCCACCAGCGGCATCGGACTCGGCATTGCGTTGGCCCTTGCACGCCAGGGTGCCAACATCGTGCTGAACGGTTTTGGCGACACCGAAGGCCCCAAGGCACAAGTCGCGGCACTGGGCGTCAAAGTGGCCTACCACGGTGCCGACATGTCCAAACCCGCAGAGATCGAAGACCTCATGCAATTTGCGGCAGCCCAGTTCGGGCAGGTGGACATCCTGGTGAACAACGCGGGTATCCAGCACGTGGCTCTGGTCGAAGATTTCCCGGTCGAGAAGTGGGATGCCATCATCGCCATCAACCTGACCAGCGCCTTTCACACCACCCGCCTGGCCCTGCCAGCCATGAAAAAATCCAACTGGGGGCGCGTCATCAACATCGCCAGTGCCCACGGCCTTGTCGCGTCTGCCAGCAAGTCGGCCTATGTGGCCTCCAAACATGGCATCGTGGGTTTTACCAAGTCGCTGGCGCTGGAGACGGCCCGCACGGGTGTGACCAGCAACGCCATCTGCCCCGGCTGGGTGCTGACGCCGCTGGTGCAAAAACAGATCGACGCGCGCGCTGCCAACGAAGGTATCTCCATCGAACAGGCCCAAAACGAGCTGCTGGCTGAAAAAGAGCCTTCGCTGCAGTTCACCACGCCGGACGAGCTGGGTGAGCTGGCCGTCTTCTTCTGCTCGCCCGCCGGCAACAACGTGCGTGGCGTGGCCTGGCAGATGGACGGTGCCTGGACCGCGCAGTAAGCTGTCACGACGCCCCACTCCCGCTTCATCCCCATGCGCGCACCAGGCACTTTGATGGCACCCGAACCGGCTGTCGCAGCCGACTCGCCCGCCTCCCGTGTCTTGATGCCCGGCAACCATCCGTAGAAGAGCGTATGGAGACGGGCAAGGCGCTGCGGGAGACGGTGCCACGGTCCAGCCATGGCGAATTTGTGCGCCACCGTGGTGTGGATCCCTTGCGTATCCTGCGCGAGCAGGCCAAAACGCGGATCCCGCAGCTGGTGCCCTTGCGCCATGCGCGCATGCTGCAGTCGCCGTTTGCATTCCTGCGCGGGTCGGCGGCCGTCATGGCAGCCGATCTGGCATCCACGCCGCAGACGGGTCTGCAGGTGGAACTCTGCGGTGACATGCATGTGTCCAACTTTGGCGTGTTCGCCTCGGCCGAGCGCCAACTGGTTTTTGCCATCAATGACTTTGATGAATGCCAGTTCGGCCCCTGGGAGTGGGACGTCAAGCGCCTGGCGGCCAGCGCCTTTGTGGCCGCGCGCCACCTGGGCGGCGACACCAGCACATGCGACGAGGCCGCACGCGCCATCGTGGGCAGCTACCAGAAACGGCTGCGGCGCTACGCGGGTATGGGGCATCTGGCCGTCTGGTACGACTCCATCGACAGCGACACCCTGATCGCGTCGCTCTCGCCCGCCTTACACGAGCGTGCCCACGCGCTGCTGAACAAGGCGCGCCGGCGCAACCACTTGCAGGTGCTCGACAAAATGACCGATCTGGTGGACAACGCCCACCAGATCGTGGAGCAGCGCCCCTTCATCGTCCGGGCATCACACACCTCCATGGGCCGCCCGGTGCAGGAGGCCATCAACCTGTTTCTGGAGGCCTATTTCCGCACCCTTGCACCAGACCGGCAGATGCTGCTGGAGCGTTACAGCGTATTGGACGTTGCACACAAGGTGGTGGGTGTCGGCAGTGTGGGAACGCGTTGCTGGGTTGTGCTGCTGCAGGGCCGCGATACGGAAGACCCGCTGTTCCTGCAGATCAAGGAGGCCCAACCCTCCGTGCTGTCCCCGTATGCCCCGGCGCCGCTGCCCACCAGCGGCAACCAGGGCGAACGCGTGGTGGTCGGACAGCGCCTGATCCAGGGCTCGCCCGACATCTTCCTGGGCTGGGGTGAAGTGGATGGTGTGCATTTTTATGTGCGCCAGCTGCGCGACATGAAGGGCAGCATCGACCTGGAGCCCGGCGGCATCAGCCCCAAAGG